>JAEEQV010000279.1:0-3523 GCA_016285445.1 Bacteroidales bacterium | reverse complement strand
GATTGAGGCAGAAAAACATAAAGAATACGAGCGACAGAAGCCGCAAATCCGCACCGCGCTCGGCTCCGAAATCATCCGGCGGTATTATTACGACGAAGGAATGATAAGGTATTCGCTCAAAAACGACCAATTCATAGAGAAAGCGCAAGAAGTGCTCAACGATGCAATTCTCTATCGAAAAATCCTTTCGGGAAAATAGAGAAAACGGTTTCGGCACGGAATTTGATACAATGATAATTGTCCAAATTAAATGAACCGTTAAAAATTTCCGAAAAATCAATAGATTGCCTACAATGGTCTAAAATGCCGATATGAAAAATTTTTTAAAAAAAGTTGCTTAAAGTTTTGCTTTATATAAAAAATATTTCATATATTTGAGCCGTGAAATAACTAAACGGTTCACGAAGAGACTATGAAAGCAAATTTACTGATTCTACTATTGACGATTGTGTTGGTAACAACGGCTTGCAGAATCAAAACAGAAATGCTAACATTGGACAATCCTTCGATAACGATAAAAGATATCAATGTTATCACTTCTTCATCTGACAGCTGTACAGTACTTTGCTACACAATCAATCTGTATTCGCCTTCAAGACTTTGTGAGTTTGTTGCTATTCCCAATGTCACCGGCAAGGATTCTGTCACAACGATAGAATTTAGCGGGCACACCCGCCGCGCAACGGTAACATACTACTATGTAGTGCCACGTGGATATGACAGCGAGCACATCGACATCAAGTTTTTCCTCAACGACAGCGAGGAGGACAAGAATGTGGCTGAGTTGTCGCACCGTCTCTAAAAAAGTGCGAAGAGCGAAAATTTACGTGAAAAATGCATAGTTTGGCATAATTTTTATTACATAAAATGGTAAAAATGATGCTATAATACGACAAAACTCATAAAGCCATGATAGAACATTTGATATTAGAACAGTCGGTTGACACCCCGGGCATTGACATGGATCCCAACACGGGTGTTTGCGAATTTACAGGCAAGTCGTTCCCTGCGGACGTGACGGCCTTCTACAAGCCCGTCATCGACTGGATAGAGGAGTACGGCAAGAATCCATGCCCCAAGACCGAGGTCAACTTGAAGTTGGATTACTTCAATACCGCCTCGTCCAAGATTCTGTTGGAGATGTTCAACAGGTGGGAGACCTTGTACAAAAACGGCAACGATGTAGTCATCAATTGGTACTACCCCGACGACGATGACGACATGCAGCAGACCGGACAAGAGTACTCCGAACTGTTGATGCTGCCCTTCAACAAGATCGGATTCTCCGTGCAGTTTATGTAAGAATTAAAGAGAAAGAAGATTAGATATTTTTTGTTTTTCCTTGTACGTTTGATTTTTGAGTAGTAAGACCGGCACTTTTTTTCAGCCGGTCTTTTTTTGCCCATTTTTAAGCGATTTTTCGGGCGCAAAATCGGCGCGGCGTGTCTTTTATTGATCCTAATGGCCAACGGCTAAAATCGGCTAAAAAATTGGCGTTTCAAGCGAAACAATCATTATAATCGATATTGCATTCTTTATCCTATAACTCGGGGGTTCACACACCCCGACTTTTATATCACGTCCTTGCAGGACTTAGTTTCCGAAGAGTGGTACTATTCAACATCGGAAAACAAGCCACGATGGGGCGAAACAAAAAAGGCGGGGTGTGTAAACCCCCGAAAAATTAAAATAGATTATCAAAATCATATCCCGTTCTCCTTTCCCCCACTCGACTTGCCGCACACGCCAAGCAAAACAATCGAAAGGAAATCAAGATATAAAAATCGCCAATCTTTTCTAACTATCTGATAATCAATTACTTCTCCCCTACTCCACCGAACTATCGTTTTCATCCGTTTCAGCCGTATTTTTGCCTGACATCACGGGATTGTTGTCTTCGGGATGAAAATGTTGGTAAATTTTCAGTGCGCGGTCAAGATTCACTACTTTGCGGAGTTCGATGAGTGGAAGTTCGGCGATTTTGTTGACCGAGCCAAAAGTGGTGAGAAGTTTTCCGATGGTCTTGTCGCCGATGCCCGGTATGTCTTCGAGAATTGAATGTATCATTCCCTTCGACCTCTTGTTCCTGTGGAACGTAATACCAAAACGATGCGCCTCGTCGCGCAGATGTTGAATCACCTTCAAGGTCGGCGACGTGCGGTCGAGGTACAACGGTATCGGGTCGTTGGGATAAAAAATTTCCTCCAACCTTTTCGCCAAACCAACAACAGCAATCTTGCCATCGAGACCCAACGCTTGGAGAGTTTCGTATGCGCAGCGCAACTGACCTTTGCCACCGTCGATGACAATCAACTGCGGCAATTCTTTGCCCTCCTCGCTCAACCGTTTGTAACGGCGATATACTACTTCGCGCATCGTGGCAAAGTCGTCAGCACCGACAACAGTTTTCACGTTAAACAAACGGTAATCTCTTTTGTACGGTTTGCCGTTGCGGAATACAACGCACGACGATACGGGATTTGTACCTTGGATATTGGAATTGTCAAAACATTCGATATGCCTCGGCTCCACGTCAAGTTGCAAATCTTCCTTCATCTTTTTCATCAGCGAATTTGCAGAAGCATCGGGATCGACGAGCGTGCGCTGACGTTGTTGCTCCGCCATATAAAGCCGGCAATTTCTCTGCGACCAATCGAGCAACTGTTTTTTGTCGCCCGATTTTGGAACAGTAATTTTGATGTCGTCGATATTAAAATCAATCTCAAACGGCAACAAGAATTCCGTCGGCTTGTCGCCCAAATTCAACTCCGAAAAATGTATGTCAGCCAACGTCGTCAGCAGAATATCTTCGGGCGAATCGTCGGCGCGGTCTTTAATCTCCCGCGTGAAGGAACGGATGATGACACTGTCGCTTACCTTCATAAAATTGACGTAATAAAAATCGTCGCTTTCGTCTTTGAGAATCGAATACACCTCCACCGTGTTTGGCACATATACGGAGATGACATTCTTGGCGTGATAATTATTGAGGATGTCGTATTTTTCCTTGATGACTTGCGCCTTTTCAAATTCAAGTTTTTCGGCGAGGGCAGCCATTTCGGAGCGCAAAATATTTAGCACAACGGTGGTTTTGCCATTGAGGATTTGACGGACATAATTGATATAAACCGCGTACTCTTCCTTACTTACACTGCCAATGCACGGCGCGCAACAATTTTTGATATGGTAATCCAAACACACATCGTGCTTGCCCTTCGCAATGCTATCCTCGCTAAAAACCGTGCGACAAGTCCTAAGCGAAAAAGTCCGCCGAATCATTTCCAAAATTTCTCGCATTGCAAATACCGACGTGTAAGGACCGAAATATTCCGTGCCATCATTTATTTTTTTGCGAGTGAAAAACACCCTCGGAAAATCCTCGTGAGTGATACAAATCCACGGATAAGTTTTGTCGTCTTTGAGGAGAATATTGTAACGCGGTTGGAATTGCTTAATCAATTTGTTTTCCAAGAGCAACGCATCTGTCTCGGTATTGACACAGATGTGCAACAAGTCGTGAATG
>JAEEQV010000278.1:0-3528 GCA_016285445.1 Bacteroidales bacterium | reverse complement strand
CGGTTTCTTTGGTTCCATCGGGGTTTTCAATCGTGCCGGCAAAATCGAAGCGTAAAAATTTCAGTGTGTTTTCACTGTGATATTCACATTCGTGGCCTTTAATCTCCACGTGCTCGATTTTTTTGTTCAAAATACCACCCAAGAGGACTTTCGCAACGCGCTCGTCCTCCACAAGGTACTTGAAAACCGTGTCGTATATCGGATTACAAACTTTTGCCATAATACTTTGTTTTTTACAAGACAAAAATAATAAGGATTTTTGAAAGGGGGAAATATTTTGAGTTTTTTTGACAAAAATTTCCCCACATCTTCTACCTCAACCCCTTACTTCTTTTTGCAACATCCGCCGTCCTCGTGGCAATGCTCCACAGCCTCGCCTTCTGAGACTTTGCGGGCGGTGTAGTTGATTTTTGCAAACGCTTGGATGATAGCGTCTTCGGTGGTCTTATCCGCATCATAGACGATGGTCACAGTTTGGGCGGCAATGTCGGTTTCAATCGACTTGACGCCCTTTTCAAAGCGGATGTTGTTTTTGATTTTGTTTTCGCAATTCTCGCAGTGCATCTGCGGATTGGTAGTGAGCACAAGGGTCTTGATGTCTTTGCCCGCTACCGTCAACGCCATAATCATAATGGCGAAAAACATTACTAATTTTTTCATAGTGTAAATTTTTATATGTTAAACGTTTATAATATGAAAATTATTCTCTAAACAAATTGCACCTAAGTCCCACATAAAACATCGCGCCGCTCACAGGTGCATAAACCAACGTCGGCTCAAAGGTTTCAGACCAAGGATTTTCCGACGAAATTATAGGATTTTTCTGTTTGTAACCTGTCAAATTTTCGCCGCCGACGTAAATTGAAAACTTTCTGAACCATTTGGTAATCTGAATATTGAGTTGCGGAAATGCGTCAAATTCAGCATCGCTTACTAACTCTCCGTTTTCATTGAAATAATCGGGCAGACGGCCACCGCCATTGAGTTGGAGGTTTGCATCAAACTGCCAAATAGCCAAAGGCGTTTTGTACGAGGCTGTAAAGAGTGCTTTATACTTGTTGGTCAATGGTTTAACCCGCAATTCGCCACCCGAATAAGCCCTCACGTCGTTCAATCTGTAAGCCGCCGAAAGTTCAAATCCCTTGAACACATCATACGCCGCATCTGCCTGAAATGTATGCGAATACGAGCGTTCGTCAGAAGATTTGATGACAATTTTGCTTGGCGAAATGTCGTAATCTGCCAAAGCCTGCGATTGGAATGTGGTGTAATAGTATTCTATGTTGATTTTCAGATGTTTACTGGCAATTGGAATCTTCCACGAAAGGCTCGAACCAATGTTCCACGCGCTCTCTTGTGAGAGGTTTTCGATGGAAATTTCACGACCCGACGATAGCAAAAAGTGATTCTCTGCCAATGCGTGAGGCGACCTGTAACCTTTGCCTGCCGAAAATCGCATTGAAAACGCCTCCAACGGTTTGATTTTCAGATGGAAGCGCGGTGTAAAAAATGTACCGAAATCATCGCTGTTGTCTATTCTCAAACCTGCCATCAAAATCCAAATATCGTCGTAATTAAACGTGTATTGAGCATAGCCGCCAATTACGGTTTCGTTTTCATCGAGATTTTTGGTTTGGAGATAATCTTGCGACATACGGTCGGCATTGACGCTCAAACCCGCTGACAGATTGTGCATTTCGCCCAAATCGGTTTCAAAAATTAGTTGTGCGTAGAGGTTGCGCTCGTCGTTGTCATAGACCTTGTTGCCAAACTGCGATTCCAAGTTATGCATTGTGGCAGAGGTAATTAGCGCAACGCTCGAATTGCGTGCCGGGTCGATTACAAAAGCGTTTTTCAAATATGCATTGTAACGGCGGGTGTCCATCGATATCTTGTAAAGTGGCACATTTTCAATGGATTTCAACTGTCCGCCATCGCGTTTTTCGTCCAAAATCGAATATCCGCCGTGAAAAATATACCGTCCTTTGTGGTAATGCCAACGGTTGTGAAAATTCACTTGATTGACATCGGGCTTGTCGAAAAAATTGTCGCCGTTCTCGTCCATATCTGCCAAAGAATTTTCGTAATGCACTAATACTTCGGTGCTTAGGTGGTGTGTAATGTGCTTGTTGGCATCTGCGTTTACCTCCATTCTGCCCTCAGAATTGCCATAAATGTTGAGACCGATTCCTTGTTCGTCGTCAGGTTTGAGATATTCCACATCTATCTGACCTGTAATGCTTTCGTAGCCGTTTTTCACCGACGACGCACCCTTCGACACCTGAATACCTTTAAGCCACGCGCCCGGTACGTATCCGAGTGCGTATGGCGAGGCTGTCAGGCGAAAATCGGGAATGTTTTCTGCCAACATCTGCACATACAATCCGCTGAGACCCAATAGTTTAATCTGTTTTGCGCCCGTTGCCGCGTCAGAATAACTCACATCCACCGACGGATTTGTCGTAAAACTTTCGCCAAGGTTGCAGCAAGCCGCCTTGAAAAGTTCTGCCTGATTGATTTTCAGACCGTTGAGCGCACCGCCCATTTCAGACGTGCCACGGCGACGCTCCGAAACTACAACCTCGGCAACGTCCTTTGAATTGTCCTTTAATGTTACTTTAATTGCTTGGTTGTCAGATATTTTGCCAATATCCACAGTGTCGGTTTCAAAACCTAAAAACGAGATTGCAAGGAGTTTTTTGCCTGCAATTCTTTCGATTGAGAATTTTCCGTCAACATTGGTTGTAACGCCTGTGGAAGTGCCTATCCAATAGACATTTGCGCCAACGAGCGATTCACCTTTGTTGTCCTTTACTGTTCCCGAAACTACATTCTGAGCCAATGCGCCCAATGAGGCGAGCATACACAATGCCGCCATTAAAAATATTTTCATAATTTATTGATATTCAGAATTTTAATTGATTAATAGATATACAATTCCTCCGCAGAACGCACCATATAAGCATCCTGCGAATTTGCAGTTACGCAAAATCACAATAATCAAATTCTGAACACCTTAATTATCGAAAGCAAATCCTTTGGAGGCGGATTTATTTTTTGAGTAACTGTATAATGCTGATTGTCAAATGAATAATCATTTGTGCAGAAAAGAATGTCGTTAACAATGGCGGGTATCTCAAAATGAAAGTCAAACGCCTGATAATCAGGATTTACGCACGGAATATACTGCACAAATTCGGTTTCCATACATCCGTGCGACGGAGTGCAGGAAAAATTTTTGTCAACCGTAAAAAACGCCGACAATATTTTGTATTTGCCTGAATGATTGCATTTTACAATATTAACACCCGCCCCGATTAACAGAATGAAAATCGAGAACGTCACCGAGAATAATATTTTTGCAATCTTTTTCATACCGCAAAATTAGAAAGTTTCTTTGGGATTGCAATGGTAAATTTTGTTAATTATCTTCAAAGTAGAAATATTCAGTTGTAAAAGATTGTTTCACCGCAATCACCCCTTTCTATATTCATTAGGCGTTACTCCCATTTTGGCTTTAAACAACCT
>JAEEQV010000277.1:0-3529 GCA_016285445.1 Bacteroidales bacterium | reverse complement strand
CAGAAAGGGACACAAATAGAGATTCAGTGGCAACCTAATCGCCGTTGTGTGTTGGAATATTTGGGAGAGAATTCGTTTGTCGTTCTTGAATCGGAACATTCCAAATTGCAGAAAGGCAATACCTTTGAGTGTCTTTCGTTCTACCTACATCAACCATTGTATATAGACAATCTTATTCAAGACAATAATCCACCTGTATCATTTGTCGTTGGGAAACGTGACGGACTAACGGTGGTGAGAAAAGTGGAATAGAAGAAGTATTCTATTCTTTCCTCTTTGATGTTTCCTTTTCTTGAATCATTCTTGTAAGTTCATTCAGTTCTGCCTGAAGTTCGTTAAGTTGTTGTTTAATGTCATCGTTATTATCGCTAACCATAGCATCAACGAAGATTGAGTTTAGCAAGGACATTCCTATGATACAACCCAATATCAACAAACCACAAAAATAGATTCTTACAATATGCCCCCAATTTTCTCCCATAGCGGCACTAATTGTATCGGGAATCTCGTTCCATCCTTCGCCTGTAAACAAACGAAATGTAGAATAAATGGAATGAAGTGGCGTGTCAAAATATTCAGGTGCTAACTCTCCAAAAAGATTACAACTGACAAGTCCGAAAATAAATGTGAGAATTACCATTCCAATCATTATTGCGTAGGATTCTTTCAGTGCAAGCCAAAAGTTTTTCGCTATTTGCGAAAAATTTGGGAAAACATGAATCAACCTAAACAATCTGAATACCCGTAGTAGTCGCAGTATTAGTAAAAAATCCGTGTCTATAAATTCTCGGGGTAAAAACAATGTCATTATGGATGGCATAGAAAGTAATGTTAATGTTCCATCCATTTTGTTCCAATTGTTACTCCAATATCCCCTAAATCCGTATTCTATATGTTTCACAATCATTTCTATGATAAAAATGAATGTGCAGCTTATATCTACAATATTTATAATTAACGAATTGTATTTAGATTCTTGAAGAAAAATTACAATTGAGTTAACAAGGATGATAAGAAGTATCAACTTCTCATTCAGAAGAAGATTTTTCAGTTTATGCATATTCTTATTAGTTGTGCAATTGCGGCAGGAAGAAAAAAGAATTGTAGCCCATATCCCAACGATGTCGTAATTCTGTTCCCTGCCAAATCAACCTTGCTTTTTCGCCAAAACCAATTAGGTGGAACGGTACTCAACCACCCCTTTAATCCAAGTATTATTCCGCCAATAAAAAAAACGCCACCAAGTATAAGCATCGCTATAAAACCATATTCATCAGTCTCGTCGGAAACAAAGTAATACAAGCCAACGAAAAATACGATGGGGGAAAGGATTCTCCATATCCACAAAAAAGTTGGCATTATTTTTTCTCTCGTTTCAAACTCTCTTTTGCCGATTCTATTTGGCGTTTATACGATTCTATATTTCTGTCATGCTTCGCAGCATGGTCGATTTTTGCCTTTCGATACGATGCCTTATTCGAAGGAGTACTTGCCCCTTTAATCATTCGTGCATAATATTCGTTGTCTTTCTTTTTTGCATCTTTTTCCTTCTGCATTGAAGCACGAAGGTCAATGATTTTTTTACGATAATATTCTTTGCTCATACCTCTAATATTTAATTATTTTTACTCCTTTGGGAACATTCAAGTAACAATTTTTGTTGAGTGTATCAGGAATTTTCACAGTTTTCAATTTTTTATATAACATTAATATCTCAAGTGTTTGCAAAAAATCTACTTTATACTTTTTCCCTCCTTTAGTAATATAGCGAGGAAAAACTATCGTAGTGGCCAACTTTCCTTCATCTCTATCCTTTAAAGTATTGATGTCACAAGTACTAAAAGAATATATTCCTGCACAACCATTAGCATAAGTTGTGTAAACCGAGATATCTTTATCTGTTAAAATAATTTCTTTCTCTTGCGATGTAGTTGTATCTTTTACTATAGGTTTAGCAGTTGTTTTCTTTGTGGCTGTTTTTGTAGTCGTTGACTTTTTTGCCACAGTTTTCGCAGTTGTCTTCTTTGCCATAATTTATATTTTTACAATACAATAATGAAATGTAACATCTTCGTATTCACTTTCGTGCCACTCGATGCTATATTCCTTTTCTACTTCAAAATTTTTGTGGGTTCTTGCACAAGTACTGTTACTATCTTTCCAATGTTTTTGTTTCCCGTGAACACCTGCATTCATATTAAACGCTTTGTTATTTGATGTTTCCCGGCTTGGGTTGAGGTACATGGAGTCATTAGTAACAAAAACTGCCAAACCATTCTTTACCGCATCAAAACGTTTTCTGACCAATTCTACCCGACGAACGTCTTTCCAAAAATCGTACATGCCCAAATCTTGTGCGCCTTGATTTTTTAGGACTTCAATGTTTGCTATTTTTTCTCCAAAACGCAATAAAGTTTTCGTCACTCTTTTGGTCTTGTATTTGAGTTCAACTGGCACATATTCCTTGTTTTTGCGAACCAATACGTCTATTTTGAGTTCATTGTCCCAAATATAATTTTCCAATTCCTTTTGGGGAACGTAATATTCTACATCAACATCGTCATAGTTGCCTGTTGCTCTTAAATAAATGGCCAAATGCATCTGAAAGTCACGTTCATTGAACAGCAGCTCTTTGTTTTTGACAAGAAAGAGCGAAATGTCTTGATAGACAGTCTGAATGAGGGGCATTGCCATGTGCAATTATTTTTTCAATGCATCAATCAATTTGTTCCCAAATTGTCTTGTGGTCCATTCTTGATCATATTGAAAACCGATTCCTTCTGCAATTTCGCGCAAAGCACCTTTGATATTGTCATATGTACGATAGGTTTCAATGCCTCCATCTTCTTTCACTTTAATCACATAGTCACCGATGGTTGTCAACTTTCCGTCACCATATTCTTTGCAGAGTTTACTGCCAAAAGTTCGAGTATTCCAATTTGCGTCGTATTCAAAGCCACAACTTTCGGAAGCCTCACGTAATGATGCCTTAACATTGTCGAAATAGCGAGCAACATAAATACTGCCGTTATCTTCAACACTTAAAAAATACTCTCCTGAAAATGCTGTCTTTTTTGCCATAGTTCTTATAATTTAAGTTTATAACTAAAATTCTTGTTTAAGGGGATAATTGATGCAAGCATTAACTATCCCCCAAAAATGCTACTTTCCCGCTTGAGCAAGAGTTACATCGTCTTTTGCCAAAGCTGTATCATTTGCATTTGCTACTTGGACTCCTATCCCCCACATTTCGGCAAATTTCTTCTCGAAATTTCCAACTTGCATATTGCCTTTAACCGCAAGTTCGCCACCTTTTGCTCCCTCAGCACGAATTGATGCTAAAGTCGCATCGTCATTGGCATACCGTCCTTTGCAACTTACGTTTTGATATACACGTAAAGATGCTCCAAAAGCCTTTTTGAAATCATTTTTTAATGATTTCACCTTCATTTTTCCACTTACTGAAATTTCTGCCATAATGAATAAATTTTAAAAATTAATAATGAGTTATTTGAATAGTCTTTTTATC
>JAEEQV010000276.1:0-3536 GCA_016285445.1 Bacteroidales bacterium | reverse complement strand
CCAATGAGCATTTGCTATATTGTGTTCCCTGAAAATAGCACAAACATCTCTGTACCAATTCAATCGAGGCTCTTTGTCAAGATAATACGGATATGCGCCGAACTCGCCGCAATATAATTGCAATCCAAGTTCATTCGCCTTGTCAATGCACGGCTGGATTTGTTTCAACAAATATTCTTTGTTCCAAATTCCCTCGTCGCTTTTGAACTGATTTACAATTTTGTAGTCCAATTTATCGTAAAACGCTGCCGGAGGCGCAAACACGCCCGGATACTCCACCTTGTCTTTGTAATCTTTCATCGGTGTCCACCATGCGCCGTAATGAGTTATGAACAGCGGATTATAATAATGGAAACTGACAATCAAATTTTTATCGTTTTTCGGCACTTGCAGATATTGCATAGTTACAACCGACTGTTGCCAATTGGAACCGACAATAATAAAGCGTTCAGGTTCCTGTTCGCGAATAGCTGAAATCAGCCGAGCCTCGAGGTCGTTCAACGCTTCGTGGGTCGGTGCGACAGCTTCGTTCAGAAGTTCATAGGCAAGACGATTCGTCGGATATTTTTGCAAGAATTTTTGCAAATCTTTCCACATATCAATCATGTGTTGCTGTGCTGCAGGATCCGAAAACAGCGTATTTTCGTGTTCGGTAAGGAAATAATGCGCACGAGTGATGTGCAGGTCCACCACAATATTCATATTGTTTTCAAGCGTCCATTCTATCGCCTTTTCAAGCAATTCAAACGCATCGTCGTAACGATTCAAATTCTCGTCATAGAATTGTTCTTCATCTATAGGAAGACGCACATGTTCAAAACCCATTGCGGCAATTGTTTCAAAATCCGTTTCCGTAATTTGTCGTGCACGAATTTCGCCACGATTTTCCGACTGCGATAACCAATGACTAACATTGATTCCTGTTCCTAACTTAAAATATGCCATAGAGAGAATTTTGAATTATGAATTAAAAATTAAAGTAGTGCAAAATCTATTACTTCGTGAATTTCATTCACATAATGGAACGAAACACCTTTAAGGTACTTCTCGCCTATTTCGTCAATATCGCGTTCGTTTTGCGAAGACAGAATAATATCTTTTATACCTGCCCTTTTGGCAGCCAGTATTTTTTCTTTAATTCCGCCCACAGGCAAAACTTTTCCACGAAGTGTAATTTCGCCAGTCATAGCTATCTGTTTCCGAACTTTTCTGTGGGTCAAGGCACTCACAATTGACGTCACCATAGTGATTCCGGCAGACGGACCATCTTTGGGGATTGCCCCCTCGGGAACGTGAAGATGCACATTGGTAGTATCGAAGTCAAACGAAGCGAGACCGAAATCTTCGGCATGAGACTTAACATATTCCAACGCAATTGTGGCAGATTCTTTCATCACATTGCCAAGATTACCCGTCAACGTAAGCACACCTTTACCTTTGCTGTAACTTGTTTCAATATAGAGAATTTCTCCGCCGACAGCCGTCCACGCCAATCCTGTCACGACGCCCACATAATCGTTTCCTTCATAAATTTCGGGATAATACGTCGGCTTGCCTAAAATTTTCTTCACATCGTCAACTGACACGGTGCTCGAAAATTCTTCATTATTCACCACTTTTTGAGCATATCCACGGACAACCTCGGCAATTTTCTTATCCAAGCCACGCACGCCCGATTCACGAGTGTAATTTATAATGATATGGTCGATTGTTTTTGATGGGAACTTCAACGAATCCTCATCCATTCCATTGTTTTTCAACTGATTAGGGATCAAGTGACGTTTGGCAATCTCCATCTTTTCTTCGGCAATATATCCCGAAATATTTATCATTTCCATTCTGTCGCGAAGAGCGGGACTGATAGTATCAATATTGTTTGCCGTGGCAATAAACATAACTTTCGACAAGTCATAATCCATTTCAAGATAATTGTCGTAGAACGTACTATTTTGCTCAGGGTCAAGAACTTCGAGCAAAGCCGATTCTGGATCGCCGTGAACATCACGACCGACTTTGTCAATTTCGTCAAGTACAAACACTGGATTTGACGTCTGAACTTTTTTCAAATTTTGAATAATTCGTCCCGGCATCGCACCAATGTATGTTTTGCGGTGACCACGGATTTCGGATTCGTCGTGAAGTCCGCCGAGCGACATACGGCAATACTTACGGTTCAATGCACGTGCGATTGATTTTCCCAGCGACGTTTTTCCAACTCCCGGAGGACCGTACAGACAAAGAATCGGCGATTTCATGTCGTTTTTCAGCTTCAATACAGCAAGATGCTGAATAATCCGCTTCTTTATGTTTTCCAAACCGTAGTGGTCTTGATTTAAGACTTTTTCGGCATGTTTCAAGTCAAAATTATCCTCAGAATATTCGTTCCATGGCAAATCAATCATGGTCTGCACATACGAATACTGCACGGGATAATCGGGAGAATGAACACCAATACGATTCAATTTAACAAGTTCTTTTTCAAACCGTTCAGCGACTTCTTTCGACCATTTTTTCGATTTTGCCCTTTCACGGAATTTCTCAATCTCTTCGTCAATAGATTCCTCGCCCAATTCAGTCTGAATCTGTTTCATCTGCTGATGAAGGAAATAATCACGTTGCTGCTGGTCAATATCCTGACGGGTTTTATTCAAAATCTCATTTTTGATTTACAAAATCTGAACCTGCTGCGACAGCAACTGCATAAGCAGAACTGCCCGCGAGCCAAGATTGTCGGCATCGAGCAAGGCAATTTTCTTTTCAATCGCCGCATCGACGTTCGACGACATGAAATTCACGATAAATACGGCATTCGAGACATTTTTTATCGCAAACAATGACTCTTTCGGTATCTGTGAAGACATTTTTATAATCTTCATAGACATTTCCTTTACCGACGAAATCATTGCGTCGAATTCCTTGTCACGTGGAGGAATAATATCGTTTCGACGTGCAATAGAGCACATCATAAATGGTTCATGTTGAACCTGTTCCACCAACGAAAAACGAGAAACGCCCTGTAAAATCACCATTGTGTTTCCATCCGGCATTTCAAGAATCTTCAAAATCTGGGCGACCGTCCCCACAGAGAACAAATCTGCCATGACAGGTTTTTCGACCTGAGGATTCTTCTGCGTAGCCGTACCGATGATTTTCGACTTTTTATTATATTCACGAATCAGTCGAATTGACTGTTCTCTGCCCACAGTTATCGGCAACACAACGCCCGGAAAGAGAATTGCATTTTTAAGCGGTAAAATTGGCAGTACGTCAGGCACCGCAAGATTTTTGTCAACAGGCATGTCTTCGTCCGTCATAATAGGTATAATCTCGGCTTTTCCTTCTATAGAATCGAACAATAAATTTGTTAAATCTTTACTATTAAAATCAGTCATATAAGTCAATTTGTCAGTTTTTTCGCATAAAATTACCTTCGCACACCAAAGTCAAACCTTATGCCAATCTATTATAATGCCCTATTTTGTCGTGTTTCTTCGAAAATTGTGGACAAAATAGCATATTCAACCTCATCGAACGAC
>JAEEQV010000275.1:0-3549 GCA_016285445.1 Bacteroidales bacterium | reverse complement strand
AACAAGCGTCCGGGAGTACATACCAGCACGTCAACGCCGTGTTTCAGACGGGCGATTTGCGGATCTTGCTCAACGCCGCCGAATAGTCCTAAAACGGTCAAGTCGAGATACTTGCCAATGGAACGGAACACTTCTGCCACTTGAATAACCAATTCTCGTGTGGGTTCCATTACAATTGTGTGAATGAATGATTCGTCGTTTCTTGTTTGGGCACGATAACGCGTCAGCAATTCTAGGGTCGGAATAACAAACGCACCTGTTTTCCCTGTTCCTGTTTGAGCTATGGCAAGCACATCGTTGCCTTGCAAAATAGGGGTGATCGCCTTGAACTGAATATCGGTGGGACGGCGAAAATCTTGTTCAGCAAGACTTGTTTTTATTTTCTGACTAATATGGTAATCCTCGAATTTCATACGCTATAATAAAAGTTTAAAATCAATGGCTTTAGCAAAGGAAAATGGAATTTGTCCGACGATGTTGAATTTATAGGCAGTAACGGACATTCCTGCATATAAATAAAATTTTTCGGATAGGGGCAATTGTACGCCACCTGCGATTTCGCCACCAAAACCGCATTTTGAAAAAGTTGTTGAATTTTGTGAATTTGAATAGCTTATGTTTTGTTTTACGTTTCCAATTGATATTTCATGTGATTTTACTTCTAAATACGACAAACACGCAGCAGCTTCCAAATAAGGCAAAATGTTTGTCTTTGTTTTAAACGCTTTGTGAATTCCCAATTCAAAATTAAAACGATTTTCTTTTGCCGTAATTGAACCGTGTTCAATCACTTCGTTTGACAAACTGCCCGTTTTTGACTGTAATTTAATTGAAAACGTTCCGTTTTTGATTGAAGGACTTGCAAAAATAGCGTTGGCAAAAATGGCGAATGTTTCCGTCGTGTAATATTGCAAAGTGCCGCCAATACTCAGCGTTGACTTGTATGCGACTTTTTGTGGCAGTTCATACAATGAAAAATCGTCGTTGTAATATTCCTTTAGTTTTGTATAATTTGTTTCGTTTTCAATTAAAAGATATTGCAAATCAATCTTACTATTTACACCATATTCTCCAATATACATTTGTGCCTCTTCTTTTCCCACATTGAGCCAACCCACGTGAACGCCGTAATTCAGCCCGACACGTGATTGGGCAAGTCCTGCGAGGGGAGAAACGAGAAAAAGCAAGCAAACAATGCTAATTGATAAACCTTTCATACGGATTTACAACTTTTTGTTCTTGTTTTGCGGGCTTACGATGATAAAGAATCTCGAAACTCATTGATGGAACTTCAACGAACAATTGAAGATTGCGCATATAGAACTTACATTGCGAGAATGACTGGATTTGTGTGTAATCAACGTGCGAATCTAATTGAATTTCAATAGTTTGCGTTTCTTTTGTCTTATTGAAGATGACATAGGCAAATTCATCAAAATACTTCCTCTTATAAATGAGAATTTGTTTTTCAATTTTGATGAACTTGAAATCTCCGTAAATAAAGGGGAGGAATGTTCCTCGAATTTGTCCTAACCGTTGTGTCAAAGCAAGATTTTCGCTTTCGTGAGCCGAGAGTCCTGTGAAATACATTGGTCGGCGATTGTCGGGGTCGCCACCGCCTGGAATACCGATTTCGTCGCCGTAATAAATGACGGGAATGCCAGGAATCGTTGCGTTGAAGGCGAGAAGCATCGCCAACTTTTGATATCCTATAGGATTTTTCACCGTAATGTGTCGGTTCCAACCTTCGTATTCGGCATTTTGATTTGTCCACAAATCTTCGCCAGCGTACGAGATGAATCGTGGTAAATCGTGATTTCCCGATATATTTCCCATAAGGTGATGACTACCAAAGAATTCCATTTCCTGACGAAGGCAAATGCTCAATTTCTCAAAATGCACTTCTTCGTACAAGAATGCAGAACGTGTCTCGTAATACAGGTTGAACGAGAACTGAGAATCGTGAATACCAGAATTGACGTAGCTTTGCAACATTTCACGACCACCAAATGTCTCTCCAATTTGGAACAAACGTTTGTGTTTGGGAATGACAACTTTTTCCTTCAATTTCTTGGTGAGTTTACGCCAAAATTCAGTTTGAATATGTTTTGTCGCATCGTGACGAAATCCGTCCAAATCAAATTTTTCAATCCACGTTACGGCAATGTCGGTCATAGTTTCAACCACGGCGGGCTTGTCAAAGTCGAGAGTGGGAAGAAATTCCTCAAACCAGGTGGTAAAGCGTTGATCTTCCCATCGACCTATATTTTTTGAGCCATCGGGCAAATAAAGTGGTGTACACCAGTTCGGATGTTCAAGTATGATAGGATTGTCCTTATATACGTGATTTGCCACATAGTCCAAAATAATGTTGATGTTGTGCTTGTGAGCCGTTTCCACAAGTTCGTGTAAGTCGGCTTCGGTACCAAAATGTTCGTCGATAGCGTCGGATTTCAACGGCCAGTAACCATGATACCCTGCTGATTTTCGTCCATTTTTTTCAATGGGAATATCAGGGTTTTTTACAACGGGAGAAATCCATATCGTATTGATACCCAAGTTGTTGAAATATCCATCTTCAATTTTTTGTTTTATGCCGCACAAATCGCCACCATAGAAGTTCAGTTTTGCGTGTACTTGTTCAAAAGCCGATAGATTGACGTTCTTTTTAGGGTTGCCATTATTGAAACGGTCAATCAAGGCAAAATAAATAACTTGTTTTTCCTTATCATCACGAGTGAGTTGCGAGCTTGACGAAACCACTTCTCCATATTCCAGCGGAATCAGCAAGTCGTTGGTCATTGTGTTGGTGTTATAGCCATAAATGCGGATATAACTTCGTTGTATTTTTTTTGCTTCGGCAGGAATTGTGACTATGATTCGGTTTTGCTGGCGGAATGTGTTCGATTCGTTTATCACCTGATTCTGCCAAGTACACAAATAGCCAGAAACGGCGTCGGATGCGGAAATTACAATGTTGTTGTCAAGCACTTGAATCGTGTCGAGCACCATATTGTGTTCGTCGGCAAAAGGAACGCGTAGGAGCGAATTGTAACCACCGTAGCCGTTTTCCAACACTTCGTTGTTGAGTGGGTCTTTTATCCAGTTTCCGTCAACAATCAGTTGGTACGAATAATTTCCTGGCTCAACCTCCAATGTGTATTGCCAACAATTGTCTTTGTACGAGAAATTGTAACCCTTGGGATTCCAACTGTTGAAATCGCCGGCAATCTGCACCGAAGTAACGTAATGTTGTGGAATATACTTGATTATGTGATGAACTTTCTTTGATTTGATTAAAATGAGAGATTCTTTGGAACCGTCGGCATAGTGAATGTCGAGATTGCTCACGGGAAGCACTATGTCGTTGTTCGTGATGATTAACTTGATTTTTGCATCTGCCTTGTTTTCCCAGACTTCAATGCCTTGTGGAGCAGTGATAGACGTAATATCTTGTGTGTCAAGAATATAATCTTGCAAGTAAACAATTGTTTCAACTGTTCCTAAATGAATTTCCGATGCAAGGTTACAAATCTTATTGCTCATTTT
>JAEEQV010000274.1:0-3552 GCA_016285445.1 Bacteroidales bacterium | reverse complement strand
TCCAGAACCTGCAAATGTAACAATTGAATTGTCTTGTAATTCTATGTCGTCATCAACAAGTAAATAGCCGTTAGAAAGAATAATACTAGAATTAAGAGGTATTGTTTCTGTATTAGTGGATGGATTTCTCCATGAATAAGAACCACTCTTTTTACTCCAAGTAGATGTTGTCGTTTTTATGATTTTAGAGCCACTTATTGATGGTGTCTTATTTATAAAGGTCCCTCTCGTTGACAAACGAGAAATACGTTCAGAATCCGTAGAGGTAATCATTATATTGCCACCATTGTTCTCGAAATTTCCGTTTACATTTAACTGACCGCCATTAGAAAGTTCAATAGTTCCTTGGTAATAATTTATTGATGTTTCTATATCATATTTTTTGTCATCTTTTTGGGGCAACGTTTCTGCAGAACTAGGTTCATACCTTGTTTCTGTAGTAGTTGTTGTTGATTTCAAAACACTTGTATTCTTCACTGTTCCATTAACAACCAAAATGCCCCCATCAACAACAATAGTACCGCCATTATTGGTAAGGTTGCCAGTTATGGTAACTTCAGATGTGACAATGAATGTTTCGCCTGGCCCCACGGTTTTATCGCCAGAAATTGTTTCAGCAAACGCCCCTCCCGCATTGCACGTCAGCACAAGCAATACAAGTAGCCGTAAACAATATGTAAACCATTCTTTTTTCATACACACACTCCTTTCGAACAAAAACTAAAATCCCTAATGCAAATATATGTTTATTTTTCAAAAATATATACATTTTAAAGGAAAAAATCTATTATCACGACACGGTTCTTTCATTTAGACTTTTTGCGAAGATTCTGACGTTTTTTTTGTAAAAGATAAAGATTACTGATTTTCAAGCATCTTTCACTTTCTGTCTTCAGCAACAGAAAGTGAAACGAAAGAACCGTGATAAAAACATAACATTTCCCTTTTTTCATCGTTTCACTCAACAATCATTGAAAAATTATATCTTTGCATTCGGAAACATCGTTAGTATCAATGAAACATATTTTTTCAGTTATATTTTTCAATATTTTACTAATAATCAGTGCAATAGCACAAGATAACATCACTATTTCGGTAAGTGCTCCGAAAGTTGCCGTCGAAGGAGAATTGTTTCACGTGCGCTACTCCATCAACACCGACCCGGGAAATCAATTCTCGATTGAAACCTGCGACGAAATTCAGGCATCGGGACGACCACAAACAAGTTCAAGCAGCAGCATCAGCATTGTGAACGGCAATATAACAAAAAATTACACGTACACCGAAACACGACAATTCCGTGCCACAAAAAAAGGTACATTCCCCATTCCCATCGCTTCGGTGAAAATTGACGGGAAAACCTATCGCAGCAAGGCTCAAAATATCGAAGTCGTTGATAATACCACAGCAGCAAACGCGGCACAGCAGACGCAACAACAACGTCAGCAAAATAACAACTACTCCAACCAATATGCACAAGACGATCCGCAACCTGAAACGGCCAGCAACGACGTGTTTGCACGGGTTTTCGTGAATAAATCGACCGCATACATCGGCGAACCGATTTTGGCGACTATAAAACTTTACACAAACAAAGACATTACGAGCATAAACGACCACTCACTACCCGATTTCAACGGATTTTTCAAACGTGTACTTGAACAACCACAGAAACTGGAATACAAGGAAGAATCCATCAACGGGCAACAATACTATTCTATTTTGTTCCAACGAGTTGTGATTTATCCACAAAAAGACGGCAAACTTACCATCACCCCGTTCAAGGTTGACTGCAACGTGCTTACAGGCTACACATCGAGGGGGGTCTGGGGATTCTCCCAACGAAAAATAGACCGTCGTGTTATTGAAAGCAAACCGATAACCATCACTGTAAAACCATTCCCCGCAGGAAAATCGGCGAATTTCACTGGTGCTGTCGGAAACTTCTCAATCTCGGCAAAAACCGACGTGACGACCATTCCTGCAAACGAGGCATTCTCGTTGAAAGTTACCGTGAAAGGCGAAGGAAACTTCTCGTTGCTGACAAAACCTAACATCACGTTTCCACATGATTTCGTGGTGTATGACCCAAAAGTCACCGATAATTTCAGCACGACAACAACGGGCGACAAAGGTTCCAAAACATTTGAATACGTGATTCTCCCCCGTCGCGAAGGCAATTTCACGATTCCGGCAATAGAAATGCAATATTTTAACGCCGAGACAAAATCGTACAAAACAATCTCGACTGACGAAATCCAAATCACCGTCACAAAAGGCACGAACAACGGCGGCGTGGTGTCGAACTACACACAAACAACCAAAGAAGACGTGCAGTTTGGTAACGACATACATTTTATAAAAACTGGCGATTTGCAACTTCGAAAAAACACAGAATATTTCTTCCGTTCAACAGCGTATTGGATTGTAAATCTGCTCATTGCACTTGGAATGATAGGATTTATTCTTGTCCGTCGGAAACAAATTGAACTCCGTAGCGACGTGTCGGGAATGAAAATGCGCGGTGCAAACAAAGAATCGCAAAAACGACTGAAAACGGCTCGGAAATATCTTGAATCAAACGAAGATGCACTTTACTACGAAGAAGTTGCCAAAGCACTCTGGGGCTACGTTGCCGACAAGTTCACCATTGAACAAGTAGATTTGACAACCGACAAAATCAAGGAACGATTACTGGAACGCAATATTGACGAATCGCTCATCGACAAACTCATACAAGTTCTGCAACGCTGCGAATTCGCCCGTTTCGCCCCTACTGCCGACGTAAAAGGCAAAGAAGAACTCTTTACCGAAGCAGGCAATGTCATTCAAGAATTTGAACAAAAAAAGAAATAAGCATGAAACGATTTTTTGTAGTTTTATTCTCTATATCAGTATTTTGCAATTTATTTGCACAAAACGACACGCTTTCCATCTCGGAAACGATACCTGAATTGTACAAAAGCCAAGATTATCAAACTGTCGTTGACCTTTGCGAACAATCAGTGGCAAATGGTTCGGAAAGTGCGGAATTATATTACAATTTGGGCAATGCCTATTTCAAAATGAACGAATTGCCAAAAGCAATCTTGAACTATGAAAAAGCCCTCCTGCTCTCGCCTAACGACAAGGACATACAATACAATCTTGCTTTTGCCTACAGTCAGCAACCCGACAACATAGAACATCTTTCGTTGGGTTTTCTGCCACGAATGTATCAGAAACTATATCGACTCTTCCCCGTTGACGCATGGGCAATCATCGGTATTGTATTTGGATTATTGTTTTGCGTATCGGTGTGCATATTCCTATTTTCACAAATTCTCACCCGAAAGAAAATCGCCCTTACAACATTACTATGTGGTTTAGTAATAGGAATTATGGCATTTTGCTGTGCAGAGTCCCGTTTTACGGAACTCACCGCGCACGAGTACGCCATAGTCGTTGAACCAACCACGACCATAAAAACCGAGCCGACAATGCAGTCGATGGATTTGGCGACAATTCACGGTGGCATCAAAGTGAAAATCATAGAAGAAGCCTTCGGCTGGC
>JAEEQV010000273.1:0-3559 GCA_016285445.1 Bacteroidales bacterium | reverse complement strand
CGTAATTTTGTTGTCTGTAATCATAATAGCGTTAATTTTGTTATTATATTGATAATCAATAAGTTATTATTAAATGAATTCATCGAACTCACGTTAAATAATAATCATTATTGCAGAAAATGGAGAAACAGAATAGAATAATTCATAGAGTAATAATGATAATTTGTCTTTTCTCGGCACAATTCGCGTTTGCCGACGAAGAGCCACAGGATTCTGTAGAACAGAATAAAGATATTATCAAGTGGGAGTATAATCTTACAAGCACCGAAAGAACTCGTGTGAAGATTGACACGACAATGGATTTCTTCTATTTGTATGAACCCAATGGGAGTATTGCCGATTATAAGGTTCATGCTGCGGAATATGCCTCGCCGGCGTTCTCGTTATTGTTCATGCCCAAAAATAGCGATGCTTATTTTCTCACACCGTACGAATCATCGTTGGTGTCAACCTACGATATTGCCGATTATACGGCTCAACGTCCGTTTTCGGAGTTGTTTTTCTCGCAAGGTCTTAATAGTGAACAATCCGCACGATTCTTACATACGCAAAATGCGAACAAATATTGTAATGTTGGTCTGAATCTGAATTTTTATAAGACGATGGGTGAATGGGATAACCAATCTATTAAAGGTCAACACGTTACGCCTTGGATTGCGTATTATGGCCCTCGATTCTCAACCACGTTCAAATATGCGTTCAATAACATAAAACGAGGCGAAAATGGCGGTATTGCAGCCGATTCGTTGTTGCATTACGAGAAATTGTTACGTATGAAGCACCCACGGGCTAATTCTTTTTTGCGATATCAGGACATTGCTTTTACGCAAAAGTGGAATCTTGGTCGGAAACCCAAGGAGGACAGTGCTTCGTTGGATTTGTTGCGTTACAAGAATGCCTTGGGTTATAGGCTGAATTACAATTCCATCCGTCGTGGCTATACTGACAATTTGTTGGATGCTGAGTTTTATACCAATATATTATATGACTCGACGCAAACTGCCGACACGGTTGTTTGTAAGAGTTTGACAAATGCTGCCTTTATTGAGTTTCAGCGAAAACTGGGGAACATTGTTGCTGTGGCGAATTTTGCGGTTGGTGCGGAATTTATCTCTGCAAATTGTTATGACTATGCATACAAGATTCCCGAATCGCTCTCAAAATCAGAGTATTACGAGGGTCAATTCAGTTTTTCGTTGCCACGAAATATCTCAATTGAGCACAGTCATTTGTATTATTTTGAAGGAGACGATAGTAAAAGTTTTGAATTAAATACAAGTTTGTCCAAGTCATTCGAAATCAAGGAAAAAGAAATTTCAATCTCCTTGTCGGAAGAATATTCCCAGTTGTATTTGGGCGATGTATATTATGTGCTTGAATCCAATCACAATGCGTGGAGAAACGATTTCAGCGCAGAAAAATTACTTGACGTGAATGCGAATATAACCTCGGAATGGGGTGGTTTTGAAGCCGACGTACATTATTATACGATGAAGGATTATATCTCGTTTGATACCAAAGGCGTGTTGCAGCAGTCGAACAAATCGGGAAATGCCCTGACGGCAAAAGTTCAGAAAACGACGCGTTTTTGGCATATTTTGATGAAAAACGGGTTGATTTATCAGGATATTTCAGTGGGAGACCAAGAGTATCCAACGTGGGCAACCTACAATTCTCTTGCTGTACAAGGTGCATTCTTTCATAAACTGATTCATTTCGGACTTGGTGCCGAGGTGTTGTATTATCCGGCGTACAACGTACCGACATTCGATGCGGCATTGGGCGATTTCTTACCTCAGACCACTTACAAATATGGTAATTTCCCGATTGTAAATGCCTTCGCCACGTTGAAATACAAACCTATCAAACTGTACGTGAAATACAATAGTTTATATGCTTTGTTGAAGGAACAAAATTATCCGATTGCGGGCTATCCACAAACCAACGGAACTATCTCGTTCGGAATATCGTGGTTGTTCTATAACTAAGTTTCTATGCGATTGTTTTTTCCGATAAACTTTTACGAAGAAAAACATCTTCGTCCCTACTCTATTATCGTAAATTCTCGTATTTCTGATATTGCGAAAGGTTGAATATCGAGGCATCTACAGGGTGTGAGTTAATCGCCATTATGGTAAATGTTGATTTCGGGGCTCGAAGGAGCGTCTTGTTCTCTATCAACATTGGCATAACACCTTGCATTTTTGACTGTGGCAATGCCTTATAGAACAAAAAATGGTCTTCGAGCGACATTGCGACTTGTGACATTGGCGTATAAAAATTGAAATTATCGCCCGCCATCCAGTACGAAATCTCTGTATTTTCCTCGTAATTCTTCACTCGCCACTGACTGCACTTATAGCCATTGATATACTTGTAATTTCCCGTATGGACCACTTCCATGTTTTGGATAAATTCATCTTTTACAGGGAAATTCTCCAACTTCGTATATAATTTTTTATTGGGATTTATCACCATCACCGACTTATCAAGCAGATTGATGATATATGCACGTGTAGGGTGCTTATATTTATTGTATTCGTCAATCCGCACACAATCATCCTTGATGGTATAGACATAGTATATAGTATCGGAAAATGTCGTCTTCACATAACTCACATCGCCTTCGAACTTCTCTTGTGAAAAGGCATGCATAGACATCAAACAACACAATACCAAAACGAATATTTTCCTCATTCCCGAATTCATACAATTTACCAAAATTAAAACAAATTTGAGATGGTGTCAATAGAAAAAACTCGTTTTTTACTCAACGACCGAAATAACCGAATCTTTTTCTACCAAGTTTTGTTCCCCCGTCATCATATTCTTGACCATCACCTTGTTTTGCGCCATTTCATCGCCACCGACAATAGCCACGAACGGGATTTTCCTGTCGTTGGCATACTGCATCTGTTTTTTCATCTTTGCGGCATCGGGGTAAAGTTCGCACGCTATGCCGTTGGCACGCAACGAAGCAATAATTGGCATACTATATGCCACCTCGGCATCGCCAAAATTTATAAACAACACTTTCGTCGCCTCTTTCGTATCGTTAGGATATGCATCCAACTGATTGAGAACGTCATAGATTCTATCTGCACCGAACGAGATTCCCACACCCGAAAGACCCGGCATACCAAAAATTCCCGTCAAATTATCGTAACGACCGCCACCACAAATGCTTCCCATTTCCACGTCGTTTGCCTTCACTTCGAGAATCGCACCAGTATAATAATTCAAGCCACGGGCAAGCGTCAAATCCAACTGCAAGGTTGACCGAAGCGACACAGTTTGCAACATTTTGAAAATATATTCCAGTTCGGAAATACCTTTCAACCCTATTTCAGAAGAAGCAAGAATATCCTTTAGTTTAGAGAATTTCTCCTCATTGCTCCCCTGCAACAACAAAATTGGTTGCAAGGCAGTAATTTTCTCTTGTGTCAATCCTTTTTCAAGCAATTCGGCATTGACATTCTCAATACCAATTTTTTCAAGTTTGTCGATGGCAACGGTGATGTCAACAATTTTTTCTGGTTCGCCAATAATTTCGGCAATA
>JAEEQV010000011.1:0-18277 GCA_016285445.1 Bacteroidales bacterium | reverse complement strand
AAATCCGTATTGCCAGTCGTGGGACGCGTCGCTGAAAACGGCGATGGAAACGCTCGGTTTTACAAAATATAAGACTGCCCCCGACACGTATCCATACATCTTTTTCACGCAAAAAGGCAATCCTGCTTCGTGTGAGGAAGTTGTGGGCAATTCGGAAACTGCACTTATCAGTTTGACCAAGGTGCTGACGGCGAATTTGAGCAGTGGTCGTATTCATACGGCAAATATCGGTCCGGCGAAGAAGTTTGAGGAAATGCAGTGGGAATCGGTCAATAACGACAATGATGTGACTTATCTCACGTATTTGGGCGTGACGAAAAATAATAATGCCTATGCCTTGCAAAATGAAAGATTGTATAAACGTTCGCGTCTCGATACCATTATTAATGCCGAGTTGTTCCCTTATCTGCAACTTGACTGCTATATGAGCGACGATGAGCGAACTCCTGCCGACTTGAATTACTGGAAAGTGTATTACACGCCAGCTGCGGAATTGGCTGTTTCGCCCGAATATGCGTTCTCGTTTTACAACGACACTTTGCAACAAGGCGATATGGCTCAGATAGTCTCGTCAGCCAAAAACATTGTGGGAACTGCAATGGACAGCATTCTTGTGATGTATGAAATTCGTAACGAACAGAACGAAGTTGAATATCTGCAATACAAACGAATTTCTGGTGTGGAATCGTATGGATATGTAGTTGATACACAATTGATTTCTACAAATCTTATGCACGGAAGATATTCATTGAAAATTGAGTACAATCCTGTGGATCCCGAAACGGGAGAATACGACCAGCCAGAAGAAATTCACTTCAACAATGTGTTTTATTATTCGTTTGTAGTTACAACCGACCAGACAGCGCCAATTCTGGACGTCTTAATCGATGGTCGTCATGTGATGAACGGTGACAATGTGTCGGCTTCGCCCGAGATAGTGATTCAGTTGTTTGATGAGAATTCATTTTTCTCGTTGCAGGACACTGCGTTATTCTCGATTTATGTGGTAAATACGCAGACAAATGAAAAAATCACCTATCATTTTGCCGATAGCGTGCTTCGCTTCATTCCTGCCAACGACACTTCCAACATTGCCCACGTGTATTTCACTCCTACGTTGAGTGAGGCAGGAACGTATGAATTGCACGTTCAAGCCAAGGATGCGTCGGGAAATGCCACAGCAAGTCAGGAGTATTCTGTGCAGTTCGAGGTTGATTTGGAGCAGAAAGTTTCTATTTTGTATAATTATCCGAATCCGTGTGCCGAATTTACCACGTTCAGATTTATTCTCACGGGCAAGGAAAAACCGCAGAATCTCGCCATTCAAATCAGCGACGTGAAAGGTCACGTGGTGAAGACCATTCATATCAATAATGCCCATATAGGAACCAATAATGTTGACATTTATTGGGACGGACGCGACAATGCGGGTGGCTATCTGCCCAACGGCGTATATTTCTATCAACTCACGTTTGACGGTAAATCAGACTGTGAAACGTTACGCTTAAAACAAACCGACGGTTTGAACAAGAATACTGGTCGCTTGGTGATTCGACGTTAATTATTGAGGATTTCCTCTAAAACCATAGGTAGTTTTTCCGACAACTTTCGTTGTGTAACTCTCCAATATCGTTCCTTATGTTCAAGATAATGCGACAGATATACTTGTTCGCTTTGTCCCGGAGTAGGAACAAGTATTGCCTTGCAGCCAAGTTTTTCATAGTCCATTATGGAACTATATCCTGCACGGGAAATAACCAAGCGACTTCCGCAGATAAGTTTGGTAATCTCGTCGTTTGTGGCAAATGTCTGAATTTTGCAGTTGCCAATTTTTGTCGCACTGTTCCTATGTGCCACAACTCCGCGGATAATACACGATTTGTAGGGAAGATGAGGAAGGATTTCCCGCAGTTTCGTCTCAAAAATTCCTCGTTGAGGTTCTGGCCCCGAAAGAATGGCGACTATGTCGAATTGCGTGTCACATTCTATTGCGTTTCGGCCCGAAAGAGGACCAATGTAGTAGCAATTGGGGATACGCCAACTATGCGATAGTATTCCCGAAAGGTTTTTGCTCCCTTTGTAATCGGGAATCCAACATTCGTCAAATCGTCGAATGATGGACTTGTTTGCAAGATGAAACGGATATTCCAGCCAACGGAAAATCAGTGGCAGTCGAATTCTGATTTGATGTGTGATATAGACTGATTTACAAAGTTTGCTGTGCATTCCGAAGCGGTTGTCGGCAATCAAATATGTGGCATTGTATTTCTGCACCAATTCATTGGCTAAATGTCCCTCGGTGTTCTTTGTTATCAGAGCTTTGGGAATTTGAATCAATAACTTGAAAAATGTGGAAACCGCGTTGGTGCTGTACGAAATGTTATACTCTGGAATCTGTTCGTGAATCAGTTCCGGGAATTCTTGCTTGAGCAGTTCGTGAGAGCGTCCCGACGAAGCAATAATGCACGTGTTCCCGTTTTTCTGCAATTCCTTGATGATGGGAATGCAACGCGTGGCGTGTCCCAAGCCCCAATCGAGGGGTGAGATTATCACGATTTGATTTTGTATGTCAGAAACTCTGTTCATTTGCGTGGCAAAAATAAACATTTTTGTGAGATGATAATCTATATCGTAGAGACGCGATTAATCGCGTCTCTACACACATATCGTGGCGATAATTATTGTACGTACAGACGTAATGCGCTACGTCTCTACAATGACCTACTGTGATGATCGTTGTAGGGCTGTCGTATTACGGCAGCCGAAATGTTGTACGGCTGCCACAGTGTGACAGCCCTACCTAAATCTTTTTGAATATCGACTTGATTTTCAATGCAATAACGCCTATTGCCGCTTCTTTTATGATTCCGCCGCTCATTTTCGAGGTGCCTTCTTTGCGGTCGGTGAATATGATGGGTACTTCAATGATTTTGAATCCTTTGTACCACGTCTTGAATTTCATTTCTATCTGAAATCCGTATCCCTTGAATTCGATTGCGTCTAAATCTAATGCCTTCAATACTTTGGAAGTGTAGCACACAAATCCTGCAGTTGCGTCGCGTAACGGCATTCTTGTTATGAAACGAACATATTTTGAGGCGCAATATGAAAGCAAAACGCGTTTCATAGGCCAATTCACCACGTTCACTCCCGTAATGTATCGCGATCCCACCGACATGTCGGCTCCTTGCTTGGTACACGCTTCGTATAAGCGGATCAAATCGTCGGGATTGTGCGAAAAATCGGCATCCATTTCAAAAATGTAGTCATAGTTATGTTCAAGACACCAACGGAAACCTGCAATATATGCAACGCCAAGTCCTTGTTTTCCAGGACGTTCCAATAAGAACAGTCGTTCTGCAAACTCTTGCTGTAAATTTTTCACAATGTTTGCCGTACCGTCGGGGGAATTGTCGTCAACCACGAGAACATCAAATCCTTTTTCGTAGGAAAAGACTCGACGGACAATATTTTCAATATTCTCCTTCTCGTTATACGTTGGAATTATGACTATACTATCTGTTTTCATTAAATAAAAATAGTGTCCAAAGATAGGTATTTTTTATTATTTTATAAAAATATTGCTTTGTTTCAGTTTTCAAGGTTTTGATTTCTGTGGAAACAAAACTCGCAGTGCATCTACTTAGCCATTGTAAACCACACAATAGCCATAATCTGCAAAACAATAATCACGGGGATTCCTATACGGAATTTGTTGTGTAAGGTCTTGTGCCGCCAGACTTTCATTCCTGCCAGTGCGCCAATACTGCCACCAAGCGTCGCCATTGTAAGCAAGGTTGATTCTGGAATACGCCACATGTTGTGCTGTGCCTTGTATTTGTCGATTCCGAAGGCTAAAAAGGCAACAATATTGAGGCCAAGAAGGAATAGTATAATGGTCGTAAAATCCATGTCATAGTTTTTGATTTCAAGATGCAAGATAGGATTTTTTGTTTTCCAAATGTTTCCCTCCGGAAAAAAGGTGTCAAATCTCTGTATTTTTTCAAAACAGATTCTTAATTCCTAACTCTTAATTTTTAATTTTGTAAAAATATTTTCGTATGGCAGAAATAGATTATTCTTCGGAAATAAAAAGGTTGAAAAAGGAAAAGAATGCGGTCATTTTGGCTCATTATTACCAGAATGACGAAGTGCAGGATGTGGCTGATTTCTTGGGCGACAGCCTAAAGTTAAGCCAAACGGCAAAGGACACCGATGCCGACATTATCGTGTTCTGCGGCGTGCATTTTATGGCAGAAACGGCAAAAATCCTTTCTCCTCAGAAGAAAGTGCTGCTTCCCGTTATGGATGCTGGCTGTGCTATGGCCGACGGCATTACCCGCGAGGCTCTCCAAGCATACAAAGACCAACATCCCGACACGAAAATCATTACCTACGTGAACACCTCTGCCGACGTGAAAGCCGTGAGTGACTGCATCTGCACATCAACCAACGGTTTGAAGATAATCCAACATTATTTGGACGCCGGCGAGAAAATTTTGTACGCCCCCGACCAAAATTTGGGAAAATATGCCATGAAACTTTCGGGAAAACAATTCGAGGTGTGGAACGGCTGTTGCCCCATTCATCACTTTCTTGACAAAAACAAGGTGCTGGAACAAAAGAAAAAACACCCTGATGCCTTGATAATTGCACATCCCGAATGTCAGCTCGACATTTTGGAGATTTCCGATTATGTGGGTTCCACGGCACAACTGATTTCGTTCGTGAAACAATCCGATGCCAAGGAATTCATCGTCTGCACCGAACAAGGCGTGCTTCACCCGATGAAACTGCAGAATCCCGACAAATCGTTTTTCGTAGGCAGCAAAAGTCTGGTATGCCATAGTATGAAGAAAACGTCGTTGGAAGACGTATATAATTGCCTGAAAAACGAGACAAACGAAATTTTTGTTGATGACGAAGTTGCTCAAAAAGCCATAAACGCACTCAATACGATGTTTGCACTCTCAAAATAAGATGAAAAATGGACGAAACAGTTGGTGGAACAAGGTTTGGGCTCGCAGTTTTTTCGTGAGCTTCATTCGCACAATTCGACCATTCGCAGTCGTTTTTCTCCTCTTTTTCTCAAATAACATCCTTGCCCAGGAATTCAAGCAGTTCTTCTATCCCGACGGTTCCGTATCGTCGGAGGGAACGATGGTGAACGGACAACCTGACGGCTATTGGAAATCGTATTATCAAGACGGCACACTCAAATCGGTGGGAAAACGCACCAATTTTCTGCTCGACAGCATTTGGACGTTTTACGACGAACAAGCACACCTGCAAAAAGAAATCTCCTACTTTGAAAGCCGAAAAAATGGGTATTACAAAGAATATGCCCTTGCTGATTCCGTCATATATCTCTCAATGCGTGTGCTTTATGTGAACGACCAAAAACAAGGCATTGAAGAATATTTTTCTCCACAAGGAGACATCGTAAAAACAATACCCTACATTGACAACAAAAAAGAAGGATTCTCCTACGAATACGACGACAGCACGGTGATTTCCATTGCCATCTACGAAAACAACAATATGATTTCGTCGCAATCGGTGAACAGGACCAACGCCAAGGGGCAAAAAGTCGGGCAACATATCAGTTTCTACCCCAACGGCGCAATAAAAACTGAGGCAAACTATTCCGACGGCAAACTCAACGGAATGTACAAGCTCTACGACCAGCACGAACAACTGATTCAGGTGGGCAACTACGAAAACGACACGCTCATTTATTCAAGTTCCACAATGGCAGAATTTGAAGACCCGCTTGAGAAAAAATCGTATTATCCCGACTCCACGCTGAAATACAAAGGTGCATATCGCGACAAGACGCCCATAGGCATTCATAGGCACTACGACAAAAATGGCAACGTGACTTCGGGAGAATTGTACGATATAGGCGGAACGCTTGTGGGACAAGGAATTACACTTGAAAATGGCGACAAGAGCGGACAATGGTTTTTTTTCTATTCAAATGGCAAAAAAGAATCAGAAGGACTGTTTGAGAAAGGACAAAAAGAAGGGTTATGGAAATTCTATTATCCCGACGGCACACTCAAACAAACGGGCTATTTCCGCCATGACAAATTCAACGGATTATGGGAATTTTACAGCGAAAGCGGCGATTTGCTCACAAAGGAGGAATACGAAAACGGACAACGAAACGGCTTGAGCGTGGAATACGACGACGAAGGCAACAAAATAATGGAAGGAATGTATGAAAACGGCCTAAAACAAGGTGTCTGGACCATTAAAATCGGCTCGCTCGTAACCACGGGAACGTATCAGTACGGTGAAAAAATCGACGTGTGGAAAAGCACCTACGTGGGCGGCGGAAAAGCGTTCAAAGGAAATTACGTGGCTGGCCGAGCACAAGGAAAACATTTCTACTACTACAAAAACGGCCAAGTGGAACACGAGGAACAATGGAAAAACGGTCAAGCCGTGAAAGTGTGGAATTATTACCAAGAAAACGGCACGTTGAAATATTCAATCTATTACAAGAACGGCAAGGAAACTAAGGTGGAAACACCTGTGAAATAGATTGTAGAGACACGCCATGGCACGTCTCTACAACAACAATCCGTGTTGGTGGCTGTAGGGCTGTCGTATTACGGCAGCCGAAAAATGATGTTGTACGGCTGCCACAATGTGACAGCCCTACAGAATTTATGGCAGCCCTACCACAGACAATTATCAATTGTCATTTTTCAATTATCAATTACTAAAATCCTTCCTGTGTCAACCATTTCTGGTAGGCCGTGGCTTTTTGCAGATGTTGGTCAAACGTTACCGAAAAATCGCTGTAGCCGGAATAATTCGGCTGAGCACAGAAGAAATAAAAATTGTGGTGCGAATAGTTTAGCACCGCTTCAATATCGCTCTTCGCAGGAGTGCAAATTGGACCAGGAGGAAGTCCCTGATGCTCATAGGTGCTATATGGAGAGGTTTTTGCCCGCTCAATGTGTCCCTTACGCACACGTTTTATCTCAAAATCGTTTAACGCAAATTTTATGGTCGGGTCGGCTTGGAGTTTGCCTGCCGTGGCAGAACCTTTCAAACGGTTCATATACACGCCCGCAATCTTCGGTTTTTCGTCGTTGTGGCGAGTTTCCTGGTCAACAATCGATGCCAATGTCATAACCTGCTGTGGCGAAAGCCCTATGTTGCGCGCCTTCGCTCGGCGACTCTCGTTCCAGTACGTTGAATATTCCTTGCTCATTCGTTCCAAAAACTGCCGAGCCGACGTGTTCCAATAAAAATCGTAGGTATCAGGCAGGAAAAGACAGATAGTGTTTTGCTTGTCGAACCCAAGCGAATCCATAAACTGCCGATTATTGGTGAGGGCAAGCAAATCGTCGTACGACGTCTCAAGTTTTTCGGCCGCCAATTCCAGTATTTCCTCATAATGACGGGCAAAACGTATGGTGAGTTTCACAGTCTGACGCTTTCCCGAACGGAACAGACGCACTGCCTCGAATGACGACATTCCATTTTGCAATTCGTACAAGCCGGGATAGATATGATGTTCCAAATCAAGGATTTTTGCAACAATTTTGATTCCATTTATATGTTTGACATTCAGATTTTTATCAAGATTTTCCACAATATCGTTGACGGTAGAACCTGTTGCCACCGTTTGATACATTTTTTCTTGATTCTCGATGCTGTAAATGTTTCCGCCGAAAATTATCACAGTGAAATACGCACCGACGGCACAAAAAATGATGCAAATTGTTAATATATATTTTTTCATTTTTATTTTATTTTTTTCAATCATCATCACGGTTTGTCATCGTAGGGCTGTCACACATTGTAGGGCTGTCACATTGTGGCAGCCCTACAACATCATTTTTTCGGCTGCCGTAATACGACAGCCCTACAGCCACCATCACGGATTTACGTTAAAATTTCATATCCTGTTTCCGTTACCACCAGCGTGTGTTCCCATTGTGCCGACAATTTTTTGTCGCCGGTAATTACCGTCCAGCCGTCACGAAGGAATTTGCATTTCCACGTGCCCTCGTTTACCATCGGCTCAATGGTGAAGACCATTCCCGGCACCATAAGCACGCCACGCTGACGCGGTTGGGCATAATGCACCACTTCGGGTTCATCGTGGAACTTACGACCTATGCCATGACCGCACAAATCGCGGACGATGCTGAACCCATTTTCTTTGGCAAAAGGCTCTATGGCATCGCCAATGTCGTTTAGTCTGCCGTATGGCTTTACTTGCCGTAAACCTATTTCAAGGCATTCTTTTGCCACATCGACCAATTTCTGTGCTGCTGGCGAAACCTCGCCAATGCAATACATACGGCTACTGTCGCCAAAATAACCGTCAAGAATCGTGGTACAATCCACGTTGACTATGTCGCCGTTCTTCACCACCGTGTTGGGCGACGGTATTCCGTGGCACACCACCTCGTTGATGGAAATACAGCAACTTTTAGGAAATCCCTCATAATTCAAACACGCAGGAATGCCGCCGTGATCGTAGGTGAATTCACGCACAAGGTTGTCAAGATGTTCCGTAGTGACGCCTTCGGCAATCTCGTTTTGCACCATATCCAAAACAGCGTGGTTCAATGCTCCCGCCTTACGGATTTTCTCTATTTCCTCGGCAGAATATAAAATAGCAGACGGAAGGATTTTGAAACCTTCACGGCGATATTTGTCGAGTTCGCAATCGTGGAGCCAGTGGCATTTTTTATATTTTCTGCCGCTGCCGCACCAGCACGGGTCGTTGGGTTCTAATTTTCTCATTTTGTTCTATTTTTTTTATCGTAGAGACGCGCCATGGCACGTCTCTACAACACCAATCATCATCACGGTTCGTTCAATGTAGGACTGTCATACATCGTAGGGCTGTCACATTGTGGCAGCCGTACAACATCATTTTTTCGGCTGCCGTAATACGACAGCCCTACAACACCGTCACGGTTTATTTACACGGATGCCACGGTGTGACATTTCGGTTTGTTCAACGTAGAGACGCCATCATCACAATGTATCCGTTGTGCAAATATACACAAAAAAAGAACCCCCGCATTATGCGAGGGTTCCATATAATTGAATTATGTTATTTCAATTATTTTACTACGAAAGAGAATGAACCTTCAGCAGTTTGAGCGAAGTAGATACCTGCACCCAAAGAAGCGATAGCGAATTCTTGAGAAGCAGCAGCTACTTTTTGACCAGCTTGGTTGTAGATTACGATTGCACCTTCTGAGTAGATTACACCGTTAACGATAGCGTCAGCAGCAGCGATTTCTTCTACAGCAACTACTTGTGGGATGCCATAACCTTTGTCTGCACCGATTTCAAAGTTGTCAGCACCACCAAGGTCAAGTACGATTTGAGCGCCTTCATATTGAGAAAGAGCCATAAATACTACTTGGAATCTTCTTTCTGTTTCGTGAGAAGGAGTTTTGATAGGCAAAGAACCTTTAACTTCAAATGTTTCACCTTTTGCAATGTTTGCCTTGATAGTAGCCATTCCGTCACCATCTTCTTCACACAAGCTTGTTGCCCATGGTTTTGGAGATGCATGTTCTGACGCATCCCAAAGAGCAATCATCAAAGTACCGATTTCTTGAGAAGCGGTACCTTTGATTTCAAAGTTGAAGAAATCAGATGTTGTTGCTTGAGAATTGTAAGCAAAGTCAGCTGAAGCTTGGTATTGGAAACCGTCAGCAGCATTTTCAGCAGGACTTTGATAAGTCATTGCGTATGGTTTAGTGTATTGGCTTAAGTCACCCATATATTCAAATTTGAACTCTGTAAAGTTGAATTCAACTTTCTTTACACCTGGTACATCTTCTGACATAGCAGTACCATCGTTGAATGCTTGTGCAGTAGCGTAATCAGCCATTTTAAAACCTAACACCAAACCAGTAACGTTTTTAGTTGGATGAAGAGTAGCACCATCTACAACAAAACCTTCAGTTACATCAGTTGCAAGCCCTGTAATGGTGTACACGAAATCGGCAGTAAACTCTACATCTTTTGTAACAGCAATTTCTGGAGATGCGAACGCTGAGTTCTGAAAGAAATAACCTGCTTCTTTTTGCTCATCAACAAGACCTGTTTGTAGTTTTCCTGTAGCATTACATGTTCCCTTTACATGGAATGAAAATTGTTGGCCTAATGCTAATGCCCAACCATCTGCATCATCACCAAGAGCTTCCTCAACAGCTTCTTCAATGAGGCCTGTGTTACCACCTTGCCAAGAGAAAGCTTTTTCTCCAGAACCATTGTCGCCATCACCATATTCGTTGTAGAGAAGTTTAATGGTTTGAGCACCTTCCAATTTTTCGTGTGTCCAACCACCATTTGCCATTGAAGCGAAACCAAACGCAGTGGCAGTCAAAAATAAAAATACTTTTTTCATAATCTTTAAAAATTTTAATTAAACATTTACTAATTATTAAGTCTTGCAAATATACAACTTTTAAAATATGTGCAACACGAAAAGGGAAAAATTTAGAGGAAAAATTATAGAGACGAAATTATCGGGTCTGTACTTCACCACGATTTGTTCAATGTAGGGCTGCCACATTGTGACAGCCCTACATCGTTTCGGCTGCCGTAATACGACAGCCCTACAGAATTGATGAAAATTTACATTGTTTTTTTTCAATAAAAACAATCCTCATCCCATTTTGCTATATTATTTTCTATATACAATGCTATTTTGTTCTTTTCATCTTGATTACGAATTATGTGATCGTGATAGCGAGGTTGCCATGCAAAAGAAAGGTCATTTTGTTTGGCGTAACGGGAAATGGCAGATTTGAAACGACCTATTATATGCGACAATCGCCCACAACGATTTGCCCTACGTTGCATTTCCAAATTCATCTCTTTTTGATTTATTGTCGTTTGAATTTCATCCTGTGATGCTATAGGGCTGCCATACATCGTAGGGCTGTCACACTGTGGCAGCCGCACAACATTACGATAACCATCATCATTTCGGCTGCCGTAATACGACAGCCCTACGGGTAGTGTGTTTCCTATATTGTTGTTGTTAATGAAAAATATCAAATGTATATGATTTGGCATAACAACATACAATGGAACCTGAACATCTTTATTTATTTCTTCTATCTTTTCTATACATTGTTTGGCATATTCTCCTATATCAGTCAATTTTATAACAGCATTATTAATTTCGCCGAAATAATGCTCGCGGGACCTTGTACAAATCGTCACGAAATATTCTGCACCATCATAATTATGCCATTGTGCACGCGGAGATTTCCGTTGAGGAAGATTGTTGTTTTTCATGTTTTGGTTATTTGTTGCAAAGATAAATAATCGCTTCACAAACACAAAAAAAATTCAAATTAGATTGACACCGTGTAGGGCTGTCACACAGTGGCAGCCGTATAACATTTCGGCAATCATTATCATTTCGGCTGCCGTAATACGACAGCCCTACAATCAGCATCACGGATTTATGATTTTCGGCTGTCACACAGTGGCAGCCGTATAACATTTCGGCAATCATCATCGTTTCGGCTATCATATTATGACAGCCCTACAAGGGTAGGGTCGTGTAGAGGTACGAAATTTTTCGATTCTACATTTATTTTGTTATCTTTGCAACGAATTGAAATCGATACAGCATGTTTGAGAATTTATCGGAACGATTGGAGAAATCGTTCAAATTACTGAAAGGACAAGGAAAAATCACCGAAATCAACGTTGCCGAAACGTTGAAGGACGTTCGTCGTGCGTTGCTCGACGCCGACGTAAACTATAAAATTGCAAAACAATTTACCGAAGACGTTAAGCAGAAAGCCCTCGGTCAGAGCGTGCTCACCGCCGTGAAGCCGGGCGAAATGATGACGAAAATCGTCCACGATGAACTTACAGCCCTGATGGGTGGCCAGAAAACCGACATCAACCTCAAAGGCAATCCTACCGTGATTTTGATGGCTGGTCTGCAAGGTTCAGGTAAGACAACCATGTCGGGTAAGTTGGCGAATATGCTTAAATCAAAACAAGGCCGTCATCCGTTGTTGGTTGCCTGCGACGTGTATCGTCCGGCCGCAATCAATCAGTTGCAGGTGCTTGGCGAACAAATTGGCGTGCCTGTTTTTGCCGATTTGAGCGACAGCAATCCCGTGAACATTGCCGAGAAGGCAATCCGTCAGGCAAAACTGAACGGACAGGACGTGGTGATTGTCGATACTGCCGGCCGTTTGGCGGTTGACGAAGCCATGATGACCGAAATCACAAACATTAAAAATGCCATAAACCCGCACGAAATCTTGTTCGTGGTTGATTCCATGACTGGTCAGGATGCAGTGAACACGGCGAAGGAATTCAACGACCGCCTGAATTTCGACGGCGTTGTCCTCACCAAACTCGACGGCGACACCCGTGGTGGTGCGGCGCTTTCAATCCGTTCGGTGGTTGACAAGCCGATAAAATTCGTCGGTACGGGCGAAAAACTTGAGGCAATCGATGTTTTCTATCCCGAACGTATGGCAGACCGTATTTTGGGCATGGGCGACATTGTTTCGTTGGTGGAACGTGCCCAGGAACAATACGACGAGGAAGAAGCACGCAAGTTGCAGAAGAAGATTTCGAAGAACCAGTTCAATTTTGAAGATTTTCTTGCCCAGATTCAGCAGATTAAGAAGATGGGAAATCTGAAAGACTTGGCTTCGATGATTCCGGGAATGGGCAAGGCATTGAAAAACATTGACATTGACGACGATGCGTTCAAAGGCGTTGAGGCGATTATCCGCTCAATGACTCCCGAAGAACGTGCGAATCCAATCATACTGAACGGTTCCCGCCGAAAACGAATCGCATTGGGTAGCGGCACCTCGGTGCAAGATGTGAACAAACTCATCAAGCAATTCGACGAGACGAAAAAGATGATGAAGATGATTACCGGCAGCAAAGGCAGCAGACTAATGCAGAATATGATGCCGAACATGAGATAGATTCCAAAATCCGAAACGTCATTTCCCCGTTCGGCAAATAACTGTTTTCGCTTTTTTCAATCCCCCAAAAACACATAGGGATTTTTTCTATATATTTGTCCTAAGAATATATACTAAAAATTATTTTTACTATGCGAAAACTCCTTACGCTTGTAACTTTATGTGTTTTGTGCGGAATTGACGGTTTTGCACAAAATACTGAAACGAAAGACATTACTCCTCTCGGGTTCAGTGGCAATTTTGAGTTTCTGCAATTTTCCCAAACACGTGGTTTGTTGGCACTTTCAAATAAAAGTGTTTTATATGTGAGTGCCGATACTGCCAAGACATGGCAAACCGAGAAATTGCCTCTTGACACGATAAATTACTTTGTAATGCATAGTGACGGGCTGGTTGGTTTTATAAAAAATAAAAATACAGTATATAGAACAACTGACGGTTCTCTATCTTGGGAACAAATGCCTTTAGAGGGCATTTCGAAAAAGATTGATGGGTACGAAGTTGTATTGGAACGGATTCATTTCAAAACACGTGATACGCTATTCCTTGTCTTAACAAATAAGGTAAATGGGAAAAGAATCTATAAAAGTTGCGATTGTGGTGTCTCATGGAAGGAAGTGGCAAAAGACGTACAACCAAGATACACGTTGCTTTCTGGCTTCTTGAACAATATTCATTGGAGGAACGAGAATGAGGGATATTTTTATGGTCAAGGTCAATTTGTAAAAACCATTGACGGCGGAGATAGTTGGACTATGGTAAATTATTCAGATGCTGAATATGAAAAGATAAACTGGCTGATGTGTTCTTATAAAAACGGAACTGCAATTATTGCAGAACAGCAAAATTCCACCAACCGTCTCTTTTTTAGCAAAGATGGGAACCCACAAAACAGAGAAAACGTGTTATTGTTGAATATAGGAGAAAAAATTCAAGAAGTGAATGGTGTCCTCTATGCTGTACAAGGGGATTATTTATGGCAAAGCATTGATAGTGCAAAAACATGGAATAGTACTCTTATAAAAGAAGGTGCTAACATAACTTCACAAGGAATGTATTTTTATGATAACAATGTTGGTGTTACTATTTCGAAAAATCTAACTTCCTACGTTACGACCGATGGCGGAGAAACGTGGACAAAATATGTACACAGAGGTGGAGAAGGATTTTCATATCTATATGATGGCTTATATGTTAAAAGCGATAACGAAGTGTTTGTTGGTGGAAATACTGGTCGTTTGTTCCATACTTCAGACGGCGGAGAAACGTGGAGTTGGCAAGACATATATACAAATAGTCTTCATGGTATAGTATTCCCCAGTAAGGACACTGGCTATATAGTAAGTAACAAAGGTATTTTAAAAACCATTGATGGTGGAAAATCATGGATTGTCAATACAACAAAAGGAGATTACCCATATATTGACTTCCCGACAAACGATTGTGGTTATTTGGGCTATTCTGTCAACACTCCTGCCCTATACAAAACAAGTAACGGCGGGACATCTGTAAAACCCATGTACACGGCTGTTTACGGAGATAACAAAACGGGGCTGGAACCATTCTCTTTTACGACAGAGAAAAAGGGACTTGTGTGTGCCGACAACGGCAATATGCTTTATACAGCAGATGGCGGTAAAACGTGGGAACTGAAGAATACAGGGTTCGGAGATAATGAAATTATGGAAAGCATAGTGTCCATAGGAAAGCAAGGTTGGCTTCTTAACACACTAAATGAGGAAACCACAAAGATTTATTACATAGACACTCTTTTCAATGTTTCTACAATTCATGAATTTAATGAAGATGAAGGTAAGGGTTATTATCTAAAAAAAGTGAACGATTCTCTTTTTTATATCAGTATGTATAAAGACGGAGAAAGAACATTGTATTTTGGGAATCTCACAGAATGGCATAGGACAAACATTCCTGTGAAATCAGCGACTTATGCTTATAATGAACACGTGGTTTACGCATACGATGCAAACACTACCACAATTTATAAAACTATTGTTTACGACGATAGTCTGCAAGTCTCGTTACAAAAAGAGTCTTCTTACAAATACACTCTATTTTCAAATGTACAGAATGTCCTTTTGAATTTGTCTTTAACAAATAGCAGAGGAGAAATTGTTTGGTCGGGGCAACTCAATTCGGGCAATGGAGAATCAACAATAGATTTCCCTGAAACAATAGAAAACGGCTCATACCTGCTACATATAGAATCAGGGAAAGGTTATTATTACAAAAAGACAGAGCCAATTGAAGTGATATTGAAGGCAGACGGCACACCGATAACGGAAGTCTCGCAAGAAAAGAGTTATACCCTTTATGGCAGAACTTTGTATGTGTGTGACGCAAATGCAAAATTATACATTGTTTTAGGTACTGAAATTCCCATTCAAAACGGAGTTGCAGAATTGAAGGCAGGGGTATATATTTTGCAGACAACGCAAGGACGGGAGAAAGTTGTGGTGAGGTAAGCGTTTTATTTCTTTCAGTGGCAACAAAAACGTAAAGACGCGATTAATCGCATCTCTACAATAACCGACTGATAGTCAATTATTTGTTTGTTGGAACAACAAATCCCACTGGTTTTCGTGGCTTTTTCTGCGTTTGTGTCAATGAATCGACTTTTATGCTTAATTCTGTCATTGAATCGGTCAGGGCGTCTAACTGCCCTTGCATCAATTCGTTGCAATCATTTTGGTCGCGGAGAATATCCTCGATATATGCTTTCTGGTTTTGCAGTTCCAAGCGAAGATTTTCTATTTGCAATGAATTTTCCGACAAACTCACAATTCGCTCTCGCATTTCTACAAATGCACGCATAATATTCACGCTCATAATTGTTGCAATAGGACTTCGCAACACAGCAGAAAGCATAGCGACACCTTGTTCCGTAAAAACAAACATTTCTGAAGCCCCAATGTTGTACTGTGAGGGTATCACATTTTGTGACACCCCACTGAGTAACAAATAGTTACATTCATCTTTCGTCATACGAAACATAAAATCTTCGGGAAATCTATCTGGATTTCTTCTAACGGCTTGTTTCAGTGCCCTGTTTTCAACTTGATATAATAATGCTAAATCTCTATCTATCATTACATTTTTCCCTCGGACGTTATAAATTCTTGTCCGAATAGTTGCCATATCGGCAACTGCTGATATTTTGTCTTTTTCCATTTTGGTAGTTTTAGTGTTGCAAAAGTACTCTTTTTATACAATCGCCCAAGAAAAAGAAACTGAAAAAAAGAAAAACAATGAAGGTTGTGGTGAGGTAAAAAGTATTGTTTATAATGCAAATCCATAAAGCAAGATAATTGTTTCGTAAAATAAAGTATCTTTGCCGTTGAATAATAAATATTTGGATATGGAACTGATTGACGGTAAAAAGGTAAGCGAAGCAATCAAACAGCAGATTGCCGCCGAAGTGGAACAAATTAAAGCTCGTGGCGAAAAAGTGCCTCATTTGGCTGCAATTCTTGTGGGCAACGACGGCGGTAGCGTCACCTACGTGAACAACAAAGTGAAGGCCTGCGAGCAGTGCGGTTTCGTTTCCACGTTGAAGACATTCGACGAAAATATTTCCGAAGAAACGCTCCTGAAAACCGTCGAGGAATTCAACAACAACGACGACATTGACGGTTTCATCGTTCAGTTACCGTTGCCAAAACACATTGATTCACAAAAAGTTATTGAATCCATCAACCCGAACAAGGACGTTGACGGTTTCCACCCTATGAACGTGGGCAAAATGATGATTGGTCTGCCGTGCTTTAAGTCGGCCACGCCTGCGGGTATCCTTGAATTGTTGAAATTCTACAATATAGAAACGGCAGGAAAGCATTGCGTTATCATAGGTCGAAGCAACATTGTGGGCAAGCCGATGAGCGTGCTTTTGAGCCAGAAAGGTTGGGATTGCACGGTTACGTTGTGTCACAGCCGCACAAAAAATCTTGAACAAGTGTGTGCTTCAGCCGACATTTTGATAGCCGCACTTGGTACGCCGGGCTTTGTAAAAGCGAATATGGTGAAAGAAGGTGCCGTGGTAATCGACGTGGGAACCACACGCGTTCCTGCTCCCGAAATTCCACGTGGCTGGCGCTTGAAAGGCGACGTGCTGTTCGACGAGGTTGCCCCGAAATGCAGCTACATCACTCCTGTTCCCGGCGGCGTGGGTCCAATGACCATCTGCTCGTTGATGATTAACACTCTACAAGCGGCAAAGGGAAAGAAGGCGTAGAATTCCTATTTATCCATCCCTTGCCGTGCGAGCATATATTCACGGAGTGAGTATGTGTCAACGTCTTTCCAGCGAAGTTCAAGCTCGTCGCAGAATTCTTTCTGATTGTTTTGCAATGCTGCTTGATAAATGCGTAACACGATTCGCATATTGTCAATCTTGTCATTGTAAACTTGGTTGTAGAACTCTTGCTGGCCCTCCAACGAATTATACCACTCAATTTCGTCAATCAGATTTTCAGCATAAATGCGAAGTTCGCGGTTTCCTGCCTCATAATCTTTGGCAAGATAATATGCGTATGCTGTCGTAATGATTGATTCGTCGCTGTAGGTGAACTGCCAGTCAGGCATAATCTCACAAAGTTTGTTGAGAACTTGTTTTGCCGAGTCAACCTTGTGTTCTGCAATGAGTTCGAACGCAAGCGAGTTGAACATCTGGCGAATGCCAATCACTCGTGTCGTTCGTTCGTGGAAATGATCCATATACACGCCTTTCTCGCCCATGCTCTTCCATTGATATACGTTCATCAACTTGTCGTACAACACGTCGGTGTCGATGTACGGAACACGTGGATCGTCGTTCTTGATAGGTACGAATTTGAATGCGAAACCATCGTAGCGCAAATAATTCTCCAATCCTACGTCTTCGGCCGACGACTGGCTTGTGAAATACAACGGACGATCCCATTTCCAACCATCAAGGCAGTCGTAGATTACCAATTTGTTCTTGTAAATGTTGTTGTCCTTCAATGAGAAACGAATCTCGTCCTCAATCATGGCAGAATCTTGTGCCGAAACGGCATTGTTTTCAAGGGCAAGTTTCTTATCAACATTGAATTTTAACATTTTTGACGGGAAGAAATTGTATTTGTCGCCGTAATAGTCAATTTTCATATTGTCATCGCGAACAACTTCCATTGCCTCGTGAATGTCCACATAGTTTTCTTTCACCTTGTCGAACACACGGACTGGAACCATATCACGGATTCCTTTGCCCACTTGTTCCTCGGTCAATTTCATTGGTAGCGGAGCCGATTCGTATGCACGATGCTTCA
>JAEEQV010000272.1:0-3562 GCA_016285445.1 Bacteroidales bacterium | reverse complement strand
ATACCCCCCGAATCTGTAATCACCGCAAGCGAATGCTTAATACAATATATAAATTCAAGATAACCAAGCGGTTCAACGATTTTTATAGTTTGAAAGTTATTTTCATATCCTTTCAGTTTTTGTGCCGTACGTGGATGTATAGGAAACAAAACAGGAGTGTTTCTTGCATTTTTGTCTATTGTGTTGAGTAAATCGATCAAATTTTCCGCATTATCAACATTATTTGGCCGATGAAGCGTCAGAACAATATATTTCTTCTCAATAAGGTTTAGTTTGTCAAACAATGTTGGACGGATTAGTTTCTCTTGGTTTGCTAACAAACTATCAATCATTACATTACCTACAAAAAATATCTTTTGGTCATCAACGCCGGCTTTTTTTAGATTCTGTTGAGCAAAATCAGATGTAATAAAAAAATAGTCAGTTATACTATCTGTCACCATTCTGTTGATTTCTTCTGGCATAGAAAGATCGAACGAACGAATCCCTGCTTCGACATGAGCCAACTTGATTCCCATTTTTTTTGCAACAATGGAACATGCCATAGTTGACGTAACATCACCAACTACTAAAACAAGGTCGGTAGGATTTGAAAAAAGATATTTCTCAAATGCAATCATTATAGATGCTGTTTGTTCTGCCTGCGTACCACTACCTGCACCTAAATTGACATCAGGTTGCGGAATACCTAATTCCTCAAAAAATAGTCCGCTCATCAACTTGTCATAATGTTGTCCTGTATGAACCAGACTATATTGGATGTCAATGTGTTCCGACTGCTTTTTCTTAATAGCATTGATTATCGGACTAATCTTTATAAAATTCGGGCGTGCCCCTGCAACTATTGTTATATGCATTTTTCTTGTTTTAATACGATTTTATTTTTTCTTCCATTGTGCATCACGAACTTGGTAAATACGTTCAATAATGTCGATAACTTTCAAACTTTCAAGAACATTTGTGGTTATACCTCCTTTTTCGTTTAGTTTTTCCACCACATCTTGTATGACATAGTGGTGATTTTGTGCAGACCCTTTGTATGCCCCGTAGTCGTTTGGCGGATTTGCGGGCGCAAGTGTCGGCATTTCGTAATCTTGTATATGACAATATTCCACGTTGTTCATGTATTGTCCCGAAACTTTTACAGTCCCTTTTTCTCCAACAATGATAATGCTGCTTTCAAGATTTTTGTCCCATACCGATGTTGAGTAATTGAGACTGCCCATCCCACCATTAATGAAATCAAACGTAACAACGCCGCTGTCTTCAAAATCGGTTAGGCTTTGATGCGAAAAATCGTGGAAATTACCACGAATGTTTGTTATATCGCCAAACAGCCAATACATTATGTCAATGAAATGCGAGAATTGAGTAAACAGCGTGCCACCATCCAAATCTTGCGTTCCGTGCCAATTTCCAGTTTTGTAATATCGTTCGTCTCTGTTCCAATAACAGTTCAGTTGAACCATAAAAATTTTGCCTAAACGTTTTTCGGTAACAATTTCCTTTAACCAAACCGAAGGAGGTGAATAACGATTTTGTGTTACACAAAAAACTGATTTTGAGACCTCCATAGACATAGAAACAATGCGCTCTGCATCGTTTTTTTTGAGCGCAAGAGGCTTTTCAATAACAACGTGGTGTTTTTTCTCCAATGCCTTAATTGCATGTTCGGCATGATAACCATTTGGCGTACAAATATTTACAACGTCGATTTCAATATTGGAATTGAGTAAATCGTCAATTGACGAGAAAAATGGCACGTCGGGCTCTATGCCTAATTCTTGTGGAGAGAGAATATCACAAACAGCAACTAAATCAGAGTCTTTGTTTCTCCGAATCATCTCAGCATGACGTTTGCCTATATGTCCTAAACCTATGATTGCAAATTTTATCATACATGAACTGCTTATGGTATTCTACGTATTGTATCGTTTTCAAGTTTATATACTTGCCCGGTTTCTGGGCAAATCGCCGTATTCCCGTTGAATTGTAATGTGTGACCGTATTCGCTAACCCAACCAATTTGTCGTGCTGGATTGCCGACCATAAGAGCATAGGGCTTCACGTCTTTGGTAATGACGGAACCTGCACCAATAAGTGCGTATTCGCCAATTTCGTGACCACAGACGATTGTGGCATTTGCTCCAATTGACGCACCTTTACGAACAATCGTTTTTTTGTATTCTGACTTTCGGTTTACAAAACTTCGGGGATTTATCACGTTGGTAAATACCATAGAAGGCCCCAAAAAAACATCGTCTTCGCAAATTACGCCAGTATAGACCGAAACGTTGTTCTGAATTTTCACATTCTTCCCAAGTTTTACTTGGGGTGATACGACAACATTCTGACCAATATTGCAATTTTCTCCAATGACACAATCTTGCATAATGTGAGAAAAATGCCAGATTTTGGTGCCATTGCCAATCGTGCATCCTTCATCAATAATTGCCGTCTCGTGTGCGAAAAAGTTGTCGTTCATATTATTGTAGCAATTTACAAAGATTCTGTGTTATATATTCTAACTGTTCTTCGTCTAATTCCGTATGCATAGGAAGCGAGAGAACGGTTTGTGAAAGCGTTTCCGCATTCGGGAAATCGCCTTCTTTGTATCGCTCGTTTCTGTATGCTTTTTGTAAATGCAGCGGAACGGGATAATACACCATTGCCGGAATGCCAAGTGTTTTCAGTTTTTCTTGCACTGCGTTTCTGTCTATTGACGAATGCAATTTCAAGGTATATTGGTGAAAAACGTGCGTTGAATTCGGATTCCTTGCAGGAATAGCAATCTTGGCCTGGTTTGCAAATGCCTTGTCATAATACTGTGCTGCTGCTTGCCGAGCTGAGATATAAGAATCAAGATAACGTAACTTAACATCGAGAATTGCCGCCTGAATACTGTCAAGACGGGAATTGACACCGACTTTGTCGTGGTGATAGCGAACAGTCATACCGTGATTTGCAATACATTGCATTTCCTGAGCAAGGGCGTCGTCGTTGGTGAAAATAGCGCCTCCGTCACCAAAACAACCGAGGTTTTTAGACGGGAAAAACGACGTGCAACCAATATGTCCCATACAACCAGACTTTATTTTTTTGCCGTTTGAGAATGTATATTCCGCACCAATGGATTGACATGCGTCTTCCACTACATAAAGATTATGTTCTTTGGCAATCTGCAAAATTGCTTCCATATCGGCATTTTGCCCAAACAAATGTACGGGAACAATTGCCTTAGTTTTTGGCGTGATTGCTTTCTTGACGCTTTCAACCGACATACAAAATGTGTCGGGGTCAACATCAACAAGGATAGGCGTAACTCCAAGCAATGCAACTACTTCGGCTGTCGCAATAAACGTGAACGTGGGCGTAATGACTTCGTCGCCGGGTTGTAGGCCCAGCGCCATCAATGAAATCTGCAAGGCGTCGGTTCCGTTGCCCACGGGAATGACGTGTTTTACCCCAAGATAGCGTTCCAGATTGTGTTGGAACGTGGTTACCATGCCACCTTTTACAAATGTAGATGAGTCAATAACAGACTGAATGCCGTTGTTAATTT
>JAEEQV010000271.1:0-3571 GCA_016285445.1 Bacteroidales bacterium | reverse complement strand
GAACACACTAATTCGATAATTTCAAAAAAACAAGCTTTATTTTTTCCCTTAAATTTTGTTGCCTATTTATAAAGAATGAAACGATTTATTATCAAATTCTTTCACGCAACGATTTTTGCCTTGTGCTCGTTCTTGAACAAAAGAAAAAACTAATCCAACATTAAAAACTTTCCCTCACGTTTCAGTTTTTGAAAATGTTCAACGTTACGATATTTAAACACTTTTGCTGGATGACCGCCAGCGATTGCCATAGGAGGAATATCGTTCACAACCCACGAATGGTCATACGGAATCAATTCACCGCCATCGTAATTATGATAATCGGTAAGTATCTGACAATCAGTACCTGTATGAACATAATTGCCCACATAACAATTTCCCTTGCCCACGATATGAATTCCGCCCAACGAAACTTGGTCGCCCAGCACGGTTCCACGATTTACCGTAGAATAACGACGAACCTTCACTTTCCCATGACTTTTTGCTTTACTACACACGATGTAATGGAACAGCCACTTGGGATACAGTATGTTTAGCAAAAACAGCCGAAACTTACTCATTGAATTACTCTTTTACTTTCAACGACAAAGATAGTTTTTAATTCTCAAATAGTTTTTTTTCTCTAATTTTATTCCAGGCTTTTTTGTTACATGTTTTTTTCTCAATTTTGTCGTCAAGTTATAAAAATGAGACAGTTTATTATAAAATTTTTTCACGCCACGGTGTTTGCCTTGTGCTCGTTCTTGAACAAAAGAATCAACCACAAGCAAGATAAGATACTCTTTTACACCGACTTAGGCTTTCGTGACAATGTAAAGGCACTCTACGATTATCTTATTGAAAATGAATTCAATAAAAAGTATAAGATAGTCTGTGCCACGAACGATTATGCTAAATTTGTACAAACGCAACCACAAAATGTAACGTTCAAAAAGAAATGGAACGGATTTATTGATTATTTCTCGGCTGGGTACGTCTTTTACTGTTTTGGCAGAATTCCAATCTTACCTGGGAAGAATCAAAAAGTGGTGCAATTATGGCACGGAACGCCTTTTAAAGCAAAAAGCAAAGATTTTGAAGCGAAGAACGATTCTGAAAAACTTTTCTTTACGCACGTAGTTGCAAGTTCCAAGCATTTAATTCCCGTTTTGAGTTATACGTTTTCATTCCCAGAAGACAAAATCATTGTTTGCGGACAACCACGCAACGACAATCTTTTTAAATCCTCACCTTACCAATTTGGAAACTATGCCAAATTAATTTTATGGGCGCCAACCTTCCGCGATTCAAAGGAAATGGGCAAAGAAACCCAGAAAAAAGCACCTTTAATTCCTATTTTCGGATTAGAACATTTGCAAGAACTAAACTCGTTTTTGGGTAAACGAAAGCTGAAAATGATTATCAAACTTCATCCTGTGCAAGATATTACAGAATATAATCTTGTAGAAATGGAGAATCTCATTTTCCTATCACACGCGGAATTTACCAAAAGAGAAATGGATTTGTATGTCCTTGCTGGTCAATGCGATGCACTTATCACGGACTATTCGTCAATTTTCTCCGATTTTCTTCTTCTCAATCGTCCTCTCGCCTTTACCGAAGACGACATCGACGATTACCAAAACACTCGTGGTTTTTCGGTTCAGAACATCAACGATTATCGAGCTGGATTTCGCATTAAGACAAAGCAAGATTTTTATCAATTCTTAGACGATTTGTCGCACGACAAAGATTCATACGAGCAAGAAAGAGAACAAGCGAACAAATTACTTAACGATTACAGAGACAATAAATCGTGTGCCCGCGTGTTAAACGCTGTTGGCTTGCAATAATTATTGCTCACCACGCAACCGTTCCAAGGTTTGATTTATCAACGTGCTTGAAGTTCCTTTGGTATAAGGGAAATATACGATCTTCACCCCTACCGAATTCATCTCTTCTTCAATTTTATTCCATTTGTCAGTTCCCTTCCAATCATCGCCGACAAACATCACATTGAATTTATATTTCTTCCACGCCTCCATCTTATCCATATTCAGTTGGGGAACAACCTCATCGACGTAACGGATTGCCTTCACAATTTCCATACGTTCTTCAAATGGAATGACGGCATGTTTATTTTTGTACATAACCAAATCATCTGACGAAACGCCCACGATTAAATAATCGCACTGAGCTTTTGCTTTCCGAAGCAAATTCAAGTGTCCAATATGAAACAAATCAAAAACCCCTGTCGTATAACCAATTACCATATCTATTTATTTTCTGGCGCGTACAAATTTAAGAAACGTTCCAAACAATACAATAGCCATTTTTGATTTCCTGAAAAAGAAGTCATATTCAAATCGCTACGAAACTCTTTTCGTTTGGGACCTTCCCAATTTGCAAAATAAATATCAACAGGACGGGGCATTGGCAATTTATTTGGCACAGGAATGTCAGGATATTTGGTAGAGAACAATTCCCGAATAAGATACTTTGACTCTCCATTTCTTACACGCTTCAAATCTAACGGTTGCGACATTTTCATAATCGCATACGGATCAAAATATGCCAATCCAGCCGTTTCAAACGCATTGGAATAGGAACCGTAACTTTCCTCGGTCGCTATGTCGTCCATACATTTCTGAAAGTCAACTTTTCCGCCAGCACGTTTATATTTTTCAAACACATACGTGACATCCACTGGATTTCTCAGAATTTCCTCGGGATTTAAATAGATAAACCTCCGTATCCACGCATCATAATCCCAGTCTTTTGAAAGCAAACCGTCCATTCCGCCAAACACATAGTCACTTCCATCGCCGATAAACATAAGTTCTATACCATCGTTCTTTGCTTGCTTTGCCGCAGCATAAATCTGAGGTTCGATAGAATGAACAGGGGCGCCCTTTCTTTGCATAATGACATCAAGACAATCATCTATCACACTCCAATCAATATCAACATAATGCAAACGCATATTGTTTTGCTTCGCATAATATTGGGCACGTTCTAATTCATCTTTCTGATACTCACCACCTAAAAAACGAAACGTATATGCATCAATACCAGGCAAATACGAAGCGACAATAGCAGAATCCATTCCACCAGACAGAAGGATTCCACACTTTTTCTTTCTCAATGGAGCAATTTGTTCTTCTATTGCCGCATCAATTTCGCAAGCCGTTCCTACCAACTTCATTTCATTTTCGGGAACCGAAGGATAATTTTCATGGTGTAATCCCTCAAAAAAATCATATTGCTTTTCAATAATATATCGAAAAGCAAGGTAAGAACTCATACAAAAGTTTGTGTCAATCATAGGTTTATTATTTAGACAAAGTTAAAACATAAAATCCTTTCTCTCCCCTCCGAATCAAATTTTCATTTTTCGATTACAAATTTATAATATTTTACAATATCTAATACAACAATTAAACAAAATCACATAAATAAGTTAAATTTAACAACCTTAAGTAAGCTATCAGTAAAAAATTGCAACGTAACAACAGCATAAATTTCTGTCAAACTAATACTTTGAAAAATAAAAAATAGTCTGATTGTTCGAATTTTTGTACTAATTTAAAAT
>JAEEQV010000270.1:0-3575 GCA_016285445.1 Bacteroidales bacterium | reverse complement strand
ATCACAAACGAGTCGTGCAATACGTCGTTAACCGCCTCTTTGTCAGATAGATAACGTCGGCACACGCCTTTCATCTTCGAGGCGTATGTCTGGTACAATTCACCAAGAGCGACGGAATCGCCTTGCTTGCACCGTTCTATCAGTTGTGTTATCTCCATCGAGGCAAAAAAATTCTATCCGTATTGTCTTATAATAATCAAAAGACTGCACAAGAGAGCAAAAAAAAAGTGCATCAACCTAAGTCAATGCACTTTTGAATAAAAATTATCTTGTATTAGATAAGGTTCAATTCTTTCAGCGTAGTAACGTTACCCTTCACTGATTTCGCACTTGCGGCGAATTTTTCTTTTTCTTCAGCGTTAAGGTCAAGTTCAACGATTTTTTCGATACCGTTTTTGCCAAGAATTACAGGAACGCCGATGCAAAGGTCTGATTCGCCATATTCGCCTTCAAGCAAAACAGAGCAAGGAATCATTTTCTTTTGGTCGTGAAGAATAGCTTCAACAACGTAAGCACCTGCAGCACCTGGAGCGTACCAAGCCGAAGTTCCAAGCAAGCCAGTCAATGTGGCACCGCCTACCATTGTTGATTTCACAACTTCCTCAATCTTTTCAGCAGAAAGGAAGTTTGAAACTGGCATACCTTTATATGTAGCGAAACGAGCCATAGGAATCATAGTAGTGTCGCCGTGACCACCAATTACGAAACCTTCAACTTCGCCAGCGTTGCAACCAATAGCTTGCGACAAGAAATATTTGAAACGTGAACTGTCAAGTGCACCACCCATACCGATTACTCTATTCTTTGGCAAGCCAAGAGATTTAAGAGTCAAGTATGTCATAGTGTCCATTGGGTTCGAAATACAAACGATGATAGTGTTTGGCGAGTATTTCAAAATGTTTTGAGCAACACCTTTTACAATGCCAGCATTTACACCAAGCAATTCTTCACGAGTCATTCCAGGTTTACGTGGAATACCAGAAGTGATGACAACAACATCGGAATTAGCCGTTTTTGAATAGTCGTTTGTGCAACCAATAATGCGAGTGTCAATTCCAAGCAATTGAACAGTCTGCATCATATCCATTGCCTTACCTTCAGAAACACCTTCCTTGATGTCAAGCATTACAACTTCGTCTGCGATTTCCTTAAATGCAAGAACGTTGGCACAAGTGGCTCCAACATTTCCCGCTCCAACAACAGTTACTTTCATATTTTTTAAATTAAAGTTTATCAAAAAAATTCATACGTACAAATATACATTTTTTTCGGTGATTATTCACACGATACTGTTTTTTTGTTAGAAAAATGATAAATCCACTTCCTGAACAGGTGATTTTAAATGAATGTTTCCCTGCAAATCCCCATAAATGGCGATTTTCCCATATTTCTGCGACGGTTACTTTTGCAAAAAAATTACAACTATGGGACTATTAAGCAAGATTTTCAACAATGCCCGAAAGCCAGACGGATTTTTCGGGAAGATGGTGGTGAACGGAATGAATACGGGTTCACACGCGGCAATGTCGGAATGGGCATTTGCAAAGATACTGGTTCCGACCAGCGGCGAGCTGCTCGACATTGGGTGCGGCGGCGGTGCGAATTTGGCAAGACTGCTGCAACGGAGTAAAAACGCAAAAGTAACGGGCATTGACTATTCTAAAGTGTCGGTCAAAAAATCGTTGAGTTTCAACGCCGAAGCGGTGCGACAAAACCGTTGCCAGGTATTGGAAGGCGATGTTTCGTCACTCCCTTTTGCCGACGGACAATTTCAGTTGGTAACTGCCTTCGAAACCATCTATTTTTGGCCCGACATTGAACATTGCTTCAAGGAAGTGTTACGTGTGATGGCTCCGGGAGCACAGTTCTGCATAATAAACGAGTCGGACGGCAATCAGCCATCTGACGAAAAATGGGCAAGCATTATTGACGGTATGCACACCTACAAGGCGGAAGAAATCCAGACGCATCTTGAAAATGCAGGATTCGGCAGCATATTGGTTTCGGTTGACGAAAAGAATCATTGGCTTATAGCTACGGCAAAGAAAATGTAATTGTTTAATTTTTAATATTTTATACTATGAACAGAGTTAGTAAAGTATCGTTTATGTGGGTAGTGATAATGGTTGGTTTTGCAATGCACATGCTTGCCGATATGCTTCCCGCTTTCTGGGGTGCAAACATTGCCATGCCCGACGCAACGGGCGAAGTGCCTACGGGAATGCTCATCTTTATGATGGCACTTTCGTTTTTCATTCCTATGTGCGGACTGCTTTGTATGCAATACCGTCGTTGTAAAGCAATGCTGACGACAAACCTCGTGTTGGCTGGCATTATGATGGTGTTCAACATCTTCCACGCCTCGGAACTCATTGCGGAATTTAATCCTGTGCAACTGCTCATTCACCCTGTGATGGTGGTTGCAGGTATTTACCTGTTTATTTTCTCGCTCCAAGAGAAAAAAACTATGGGTAAATAATGTGATTCGCTATAATTTTTAAGTTTTGTTTGTGACAGCCGAATGCCGAGAGGGTGTTCGGCTGTTTGTTTTTGTATTATTGAACATTGTAAATTCCCCATTTTCCCTATCTTTGCCGCATTATGAATGAAAAAGCAACGACACCGTACCCAGAGCGTACGGAAGATGTTATTATACTCGTGTGCGAACCTGCAACCGAGTATGGGAAACCTATTGCTTATCAAGGAACTACAATTACCAACGCCTTGAAAGACTATTATTCGTTTACCACCAATCGTGAGAAAGTTGATGTGTTGAAATGGATTGTTGTCCAACCTAATTTTACTGAATTGAAACGGTTGTCTCTGGCAGAAAACAAGATTTTTACCTTATATACAAACCAATATGACGAAATATTGAAAACGGGGGAAACACCTAACAATCTTTAAATTGCTCAAAAGTTTGTGAGTAATGGATATGATGTATTTCTGCTCTCAAATCCTAATGCAACGAAAAGTGCCGATTTTATTATTCGAAAGAAAAAAATACTTTTTTATGTGGAAGGAAAGACTTCTTCTGGTGGAAGTGCCCTGTCCGTTCGATTAAATGATGGAGCAAAACAAGCAGATAGAATAGCATTAAATTTTATAGGTTTTCCAAAAACGAGTAGAATAATTGAATTGGTTAACCTAACATTTAATAATCATGCAAATATTAACGAATTGTTTTTATTTAAAGGCAGTCGTTTAATTTCCATCAATAGAGATTTCTGCAACTCCAAACATTTCAAAAACGAATTTTATAAATTGTGGACCAAAAACAAATAAAAAAAGGAAGTTTAGAACTTCCCTTTTCTCCTCTTGGCGAACGTATCTCCAAGCCTGGAATCCAATTTAATGGCCTTTGTCCACGTGTTTCTAGACTTTCGTCTTCATTTTTCACCTAGGACGATGCAAATATACAACATTCTGCGGCGGTTGTCAAGAGCAATTCACAAAAAGCCATTGTATTGTTGATGAGGAGATTTCTTGCCTCGCTTTGCTCGGCTGCGAAATGACGCACGTTTAACAGGAAGGGGAAAACAGAAAAGGGAAAATTGCTCCGCAATTTTCCCTTT
>JAEEQV010000269.1:0-3601 GCA_016285445.1 Bacteroidales bacterium | reverse complement strand
AAAACATAACCCAAAAATTCGAACTAAATGTAGAGGATAATGTTGATTTTATTTGTCTTCTTGCCAACTATAAAAAGGCGAGTGACGAATTACATAATGAATTAGATGAAATGGAATCGAAAGGAATGAAATCTTGCAAGTTCATAAGGTCTCATTACTGTGGGTATGGTCTTTATGCTGATGAGATGTTCACTTTAACATCAAAAGATTTATAATATAAAGGTCATTCGCATTTAATCAATTCTTTACCAAGCACGAATCCTCACATTCGTGCTTTTTTTTGCAAAATTTTTCCACCTCGGCAGGGTTTCTGCATAGGCAAATCGTTTATTATAGAAACATGAATTATGATTGATTTGATGAACAAAAACGGATTAGATTTAACACAATGTAATGAGAATGTGGTAAATACTTTGTACAACAACTTATATTCTTTGATTGTACAATTAGCTGAACAAAAGGATTACGAGGCTATTTATTGGGTTATGGAAACAATGTGTGGATTGCCATGGTGTAAGGAAAGGCAAAGGGGACAAGTTTTTCTCCGTTTTTTGCGAGAATGGTGGAAGTTCATGACGTTTAAGGACTTTGCAAATATTTTTTTTAAAGATAGTTCTTTTTCTCAACTTGAAAAACGATTTTCAGACAACAAGGAAGTGTTAGTTTTTTTACAAAAAATGCGTCAGGATGTAAATGATAAAAAACAAGAGGAACTTTCAACCATGGAACAGACGATGAAGATTATCATTCATCGTAAAGTTGATTCCGAGACCTGTCAGATTGAAATCTTTTCTGCAAATGGAGATTATTTCAATAGTTTTGATTTGCTGGCTCATTATAATGAAGATAATCTTTATAGAACTCAAAACATAGGAGACATTCGTATAACCCCATACGTGGCAAAATCTTTTTTAATCCAATGCGATGGTGTGACTATTCTGTATCTTAATAATCTAACTTACAATTTGTCCCCCAAAAACCGTTTCTTCGATGAAATGCCTAGAAATCTTGAAAGAAACTATGATGTAGATATTCTTATCGCCGATGGGGAAATGAAACCATATAAAGAAATAAAACAAGCTATGTTGGCGGATGATTTAAGGGAGAGAATACAATCTATTATGAATAAATACAAGTATGGGATAATACTTTTTAACAATGTTGATTATCACAGAATAAGAGTGTGCCTCAATGTAATGCGTCAGCAAGATGAAAAACGGAACGTAATAGTTAATGGTTATACATGGTGCCATTATAACTTTTGTAAACGTTATATATATTGGTCAAAAACAAATAAATACGTTAGAATTCCTAATGCGGAAAGATTTATTCATGAGGATGAAAAAGAATTTTATGATGATGTGTTGCCAGAACTTGTTAAAAATGGATTTGCCATGATTGTACAAGAAAGCAGTGATTTTAACAAATATAATGATATTGTTTCTCAGCTTGATATGTCGCAAACGGTCTTAATATATTTAAAGGATGATTGTTACATTAACAAAGACTCCAAGTGCTTTTCTAAATCTCTGTATGATTTTATTCATACTCATAACTGGGCAATAGAATATCTACCTGTAGCTGTCGAGTGGGAAGAATTAAAGAAACTGTGTGTAGACTTGGAACAAAGATATGTTATTCTACCCAACATTACGGAAACTGATGTTCAAATTGAAGGTTTACGTTGGGAAAGAAAAAATCCAGAGGTTATCACACAAAGTCGAAAAATTACTAAACGTGTTGGAAATCATGGTGTTATAATTGATATTGAAATAAAAGATTAAAATAATAAACGTATGGACAAAGAAATAATAGAAACTTACCACTTCAGCCCTTCTGACTATGACGAGCTGGGCAGACGAAAAGATGACGGAAAGACATTCCGTGATGTGGTGAAAGATTTTGAGCGTGATTTTCACGACCGACATTCAACGGAATATGCGCTGAATTTATATGCCAATTCTTCAACAATGAGGTTGCTGGCAAAATCGAACGGCGCGGAGCCATTCATGATTTATGGAATGGATTTGTGTCACGGCACTGTTTTTAACCCAAAAGACGACCCGGATTTCAACTTTCAGATAGATTCGTTTAGTGAATTTACTACTGTATATGCCATAGATTCGGCTTTTATGACTGATTTTAACGAAAACGGTTATCCAGTCTTTGATGATGATAGCGAAGTTTATCCTTTGACTTTGTTGATTGACGAAAAAATGAGAGACGGGGAAACCCGTTTAACCACGCCGACAACCGATGACGAAGATGAAGAACCAGAAACTATAATTAACGATGTACCCAAAAAAGAATATGTATAATGGAAACACAAAAAAATGACGAATCACATTTGATACACAACGAGAACGGCGAATGGATAAACACGGGAAAAGTAATCTTTCTGTTTGATTCATTTGCAACGAAACTTAAAGCACTGGCGGACAAACAAGGGAAAAAGTTTTCCATTCATAAATACTATGATGGGACGCCGTGGTGCTATCGGCAGGAATTTGAGGCATTAAACTTGAAAGGTTTATTAGTGACATCAAAGGAGTGGAGATTATTAACAGATCAATACGCTTTGTAACACGATATTTGCAGGATTTTAGAAAAATAATTTTTACTTGTGCCGACTTTTCGCACACCTGGTTTTTATTTTTGCAGAAAATTTTTAAATAGGAGGAAGTATGAAGATTACAATTCATCGTGGGACGAATCAAATTGGCGGTTGCATTACGGAAATTCAATCGGCGAAAGGTGACAAAGTTTTAATTGACTTCGGACATAATTTGCCCGAAGGAGACAAACCTGCTCAAGACAAATACGACGAGGACGAAAATGTGTTGAATCTGCTGGAAGGCGTGTCCGATGTGTATTACACGCATTACCACGGCGACCATATTTCGTTTGAGTCGGAGATTTACCGTGCTGGCGTTACGCAGCATATCGGGGCATTGTCGCTCGAAATGGTAAAAACGCTCAAACGGCATATGACGAAAGCTGAAGCATTGAAGGATTCTGCAAACAATAGTTTGGAAGCTTTGGAACGCTTCAAAACATATACGGCAACGGTAACTGAAACTGTGGGCGATATTCGTATTACGCCGTATTTTGTGAGCCATTCTGCTGCGGACGCACACATGTTTTTGATTGAATGTGACGGCATTACCGTTCTGCATACTGGCGATTTCCGCGATCATGGTTATATGGGTGGCGGATTGATGAAAAATCTCAAAGTCAATGTTGTTCCGAAACACGTTGATGTAATTATTACCGAAGGAACAATGCTCGCCCGTAAGGACGAGAAAGTTCTTTCGGAATGGGATATACAGAACGAGACGAAATCACTTATGAGTCAGTATAAGAATGCTTTTGTGCTGTGCTCATCTACCGACGTTGACAGATTCGTCTCTATGTTTCAAGCAACAAAGCACCAACGCAATCGGCGGGATTCGGATTATCCCCGTTGGTTTGTTACCGACGCATATCAGGGAGATCAAATTTTGAATATTAAAAATAATCTGAATGGGATTTATTCTGACATAATATTTAAAGTTTATAATAAGGAGTTCTTGCCCAATATGGTGCAAAACGGCTTTACCAT
>JAEEQV010000268.1:0-3607 GCA_016285445.1 Bacteroidales bacterium | reverse complement strand
GAAAAAATCGACAGAAAATAAATGATTTTCATAAAACCTTTTCGACAACGGAAAGGTTTTATTTTTTTTCTAAGACACTGATTTATAGGCAAAAAAAATAGCGGAATGAGTCTCCACTCGCCCCGCCATTCATTTAAATAATAATAAAGCGTAACAGTATTACAAAAGTAATATTTTATTTAGATTTTACAAGAAAAAAACAAAAAAATTATTTTCATATTTTCCCTCCTCTACTCAGGAAAAACATGCCGTAGGTACGCTACAATGTAGTTTTTGTTACTTTTCTCTTGAAAGAAAAGCAACGCAAAAGTTCAAGACGAATTTGCTATTATTCGCCAATTTATTTCCCAGATTTCCGTCGGTTACATTCCTTACAGAGCATTTGGCAGTTTTCGGCAATGGTTTTGCCGCCTTCGTGCCACGGGGTAATGTGGTCGGCTTCCATTTGTGAAAGTTCAAAATGCTCGTTACATACAGGACAAACGCCCAGTTGGCGCTCGTATGCCGACAATTTATGCGCATCGGTGAACGCACGGATTGACAAGTATTTCTCCTTTCGCGTTAGAACGTATGGATAAATGCCCGTTTTCTTCGTCACATCGTCGTCGAGAATGAGTTTGCTGACCTCTTCGTCAACTTTTTTCGTATCTATTACATTGTCCTTGAACTCTTTGTAAAGACTGCCCCAATCCACGCCTTTCATTATTTTCTTGCGTTCCTTGTTTGGTTTGAACGAAGATTCTATCCACGTAATGACCGACTGGAAAAACTGCCACAACGGAGCGGCGCTTGCATCGTGCTGGTGGTTCGACATGTGCGTTTCAATGTTTCCGTCTGAAATCCACGAAATGGCTGTTTCCAAATAATCCTGACGAATTGCGGAACCGTTCAGATAATCGGAGCCGATTTTTACTGCGGCACAGCCTGGCTTGCTGAAATATCGTTTGGCGTCGCTTACCCACGTGCCATGATACACTGCATTGCGTAGTTCTTGGTCGGTGAGTTTTTCGCCAGCAATGTTGATAGTCTTAAACCACGCAAGTTTCTCGCTATCAGTTCCTTCGCAAATGTAAATCGACAAGGTATAGTTGAGAATCTGTTCTTTTTCATCGTCTTGCAAATTATGAAAATATCGCATATCAAACGAAAAATCGCCGTTCACATATTGGCACACGCTTATGGTACGTTGCTGACCGTCAATTACCTCGAACGTGCCATCGTCGCATTTAGCCCAATACATCACGTTGAGGGGAAAGTTCATGGTAATTGTGTCGATTACGGCTTGCCGTTGCAAATCGTTATATACAAACTCTCGCTGATATGGAGGACGAATGTTCAGATTTCCGTTGTAACCCACTACGCTTCCATCTTCCGGATTGTCGAGATAGCCATTTACAAGCTCTCGCACTTTGATGTCGTTAAGTTCTATTTTCATATTTACAGATATTTATGGATTATATTTATAGGAAAGTATATGTACCATTTCCGCCAATCGTTCCTTGAGATATTCGGCAATAAGCGTTGTCATAGATTCAGCGGAGTTTGTACGTGCAAAATTGTCAAATGCTTCGTAGTAGCGACGGCGGTCGGTGAATTTAACATTGATTGGCGGTAAACCGGCTCGTATCAATTGCAGATTCATAAGTAACCTGCCTGTTCGTCCGTTACCGTCAATAAAGGGATGTATGCTTTCAAAACGAAGATGAAACAATGCGACTTGCTCTACAATGTTCATTGTGGAGTATAGCGTTTGCATATCTTCGAGCAATTGATGCAACAAAGGTTCTATCAGATATGGTTGCGGAGGTTCGGTTATTGCTCCTGCAATTCTTACAGGAACTCTACGAAAACGACCTTTATCCTCTTGGCGGTGCGCAAGCACCAAACTATGAACGCTGCAAATGTCGCTTTCGGTTAGCGGATTATTTTCTTTTGCCTGTTGCTCAATGTATTCAAATGCCTCTTTGTAGCCGACCGCTTCAAGATGGTCTTTCAGCGGTTTTTGGTCGATTGTGATTCCTTGCAACACAAGCGATGTCTCCTGTAACGTAAGCGTATTACCCTCTATGGCATTGCTGTTGTATGTATGTTCAACCAAAAACACCTCACGTAGGGCTTCGGTTTCGGCGGGCGTGAGCGGACGCAAAGATGCAAGTCTCTGTCGCAATATATCTATTTCAGCAAGTAATGGAGTGTACGACTTTATATTTTTCAATTTGCTATAGCTCCGTGCATCGGCAGGTTGTGTGGCATTTGTGGGAATATAGTAAAGATTGCCTTGGCGCACAACTCCGGCAATTCGTCCTTGTGCACAAAGAATCCGTACCCTGCGGGGCGAAATTCCCCATCGGGCTGCTACTTCACTTACTTTAATGTATCCTTCCATATCGTTCCTATTTATGTTTTAATTAGACTGCAAAGATACTATATTATTCCTATTTTATCAAATTTAACCAACATATCATTCCTATTTTACCATTTTTAGGAATAATATCATTTGTTTTTCTCTCCATATTCTGCTTTTGGCTCTGCCGCCATAGATGTTTGAATCTCGTTTTGCTGATATGATTTCGGTTGCTTGCGACGAATGAATATTCTTTGATATGTCATTTTTGCGTTATCTAACTTATCTGTAATATATGGGATTTGTACTCGCCAGGTGTTATCGGCTTTTTTATATTTAGTTTGTTTTTCTTTTGTTGGAGGAGAAAAGAAGTCACATTTGTTTTCCGCCCATTCTATATCATGACTTCTCCATATAATCTCAAATTGAGTTGGATTATATTTATCAAGAAAAGTCAAAGGTACTCCCATAATTCCGTCATAATCGTAAGGAATATTTTCAACTTTACTTACTTCAATGGCGTCGTAATTGTCATAGTGAGGATAATCATCTGGGTTATATGTTTTGTACATAACTAGTTCTTCATGACGTTTCTTTATATCTAGATTAGTAAACCAACAAATATTTCCAAATTTTGCATATTTCTTACCATCATTTCCCATGTATGTATTTCCCTTGTCAAAATCAATAGGAACCTCAAAAACTTTACTTCCAGAGCAAACCCCAAGCCATAATTCATTCTGCATAATATGAGGAAATATCTCGCGATAATTAATTGCATTTACATTCCCAACTATCACAAACTTCTTCTCATATTTTATCAGTTGTGCCACATATTCACGAAACAATGAAAACGGTGGATTTGTAACAACAATATCTGCTTGTTTGAGAAGTTCGATACATTCTTCGGAACGGAAATCGCCATCGCCATGGAAATAATGAATACCGATTTCGTTGGGATCGGGAACACGATTGTTGTTTTTGTCGCCATAGTATTCAAGCCAAATGGCACGTTCGGAATTGTTTTGGCTAAACAAATCTCGTTCTTGGTTTTTGTAGCACGTGGTTATGAGTTTTTTCAAACCAAGTTGCTCAAAGTTGTAACTGAAATAATGAAAGAAGTTAGAAATACGTGGGTCGTCGCAGTTGCACAATACAACTTTGTCTTTGAAATGTTCCTTATAATGCCTCAATTCGTTTTCAATATCAGCGAGTTGCGTGTAAAACTCGTCTTTCTTGGCATTTTTTGCTTGGTTGAGATTT
>JAEEQV010000267.1:0-3610 GCA_016285445.1 Bacteroidales bacterium | reverse complement strand
TCAAAAAGATTCCGTGATTCCCGACGATTTAACATTGGTGTACCTTTTATATCTATCGTATATAAAAATCTCAAAAAGGAAAGAATCGTTTGAAGATTTCTATCCGTGGGGAGAAATGCTTCTGTCGGACTTTGACGACATAGACAAATATCTCATCAATGCGAAGACTTTGTTTACCAACATCGGCGACATCAAGGAAATAGACTCGCTTTTCGACTTTTTGGACGATTCTCAAAAAGATATGATTCGTCGTTTTTGGGACACGACAAAAATAGAAGCAAACACAGCCGAAAGCGACGTTCGCAGGAAATTCATTGTTTTTTGGAACCTGTTGCCGCTCGTTTACGATGATTTTAGAAAGACACTACAAGAGCAAAACCTTTCTTACGAAGGTATGGCACTGCGTTCCGTTGCCGAGGCCGATGTGGAGACCAAAGACTCCGTTTTTGGTGATTCTACCTATATTTTCCTGGGATTCAATGCGTTAAGCGAATGTGAGAAGAAGATTTTCCATTTCCTGAAAGACAGAAAGCAAGCGTTTTTTTATTGGGACTATGACACCTATTACAAAGACGACACATCGCACGAGGCAGGCATTTTCGTAAGAAAGAATCTTACTTTTTTTCCAAACGAATTGTCCCCAAACGCGTTCAACAATTTTAAAAGCGACAAAAACATCCGAATCATAAAAACGCCCAACGAAATCGCCCAAGCAAAACTATGTGGCGATTTACTGCAAGATTTAGACCCGACACGGAAATACGAGAGCACGGCAATCATCTTGGCAGACGAAAAATTAGTCGTTCCCGTCATCAAGTCACTTCCCGTTGACCAATACAACGTAACCATCGGCTACCCTATCCGTTCGTCGGCTGCCTACACACTTTTCGAATCAATGTTGAGTTTGTATGCTAATAAACGTAATAACAAGTTGTATTACAAAGACGTTCTTAAAATATGTGAAAATCCATTAATACCAACAACTATCAATGAACAAACAAGAGCAATTCGTGACGATATAGTAAAAAACAAAAAAATAACCATACAAATTGATGATTGTGGCGATACGCTTGATTTCATTTTCAAATTAGACACCACACTTGAATACTATGTAGAAAATCTTTCCAAAGCAATCATAGATATATGCAAGAAATTTGCATTAGACGGAATTGACAAAAGTATTTTTTATACAATCTATACACAACTATCTGTTGCACAAAAAATTACGAAGGACAACAACATTCAGTTTCAGAAAATCGAATTTATCAATAGTTTTTTGAAGAAAACCCTACAAAGCAAGAACATCGCCATTGAAGGGCAACCACTTGTTGGTCTGCAAGTTTTGGGTATTTTGGAAACGCGTCTGTTGGATTTTGAAAACATTATCATTACGTCGGTTATGGACGGAAATCTTCCCAAGACATCGCTCGGAAGTTCGTTTATTCCCTACAATCTTCGTGTTGCCTTCGGCATGCCGACAATCAAGGAACAATCGGCAATGTACTCGTATTATTTTTATAGAACTCTCCAACGAAGCAAAAACATCACCCTGCTTTACAGCGAAAATTCAGGGGAAAACAAATCGGAACAAAGTCGCTTCTTGTTGCAATTATTATATGAAAGCCCGTTCAAGACGAATCTTGGAAATGGCGAAGAACAGAACAAAGACAAGGTTCTTGACAAAATCACCGTCGAAGAATATAACTATAACGTATTCCCCAACAACGTACAGCCAATTTCCATTGACAAAAACAGACCCGACGTGTTGGCTTATTTCAAGTTGTTGAAAAACGGCAAATACCTCGCCCCTACTGCCCTGATCAAATATATTGAATGTGGGCTGAAATTTTATTTTTCTCAAATTAAAGGTCTGAAAAAGCCACAAGAATTTGACGAATTGCCCAAACCATACGACGTGGGAAACTATTTCCATTACACGATGGAAACGCTGTACAAAGACTTGGAAGGCAAAACAATTGACAGCCAAGTGATTGACACAATCTTATCAGATGACAAGAAACTTGATGACATAATTCTGCAGGTTATGAAAAATAATCAGGCACCAGAAAGAATTATTGATAAACAAAGTAAAGAATTTCTAACTACAAAGAAACAAATACAAACATTCCTTGAATACGAGAAACAAAATCCGTTCACTCTTATTAAAGTTGAAAACCAAGATGCAAAAATAAAATTCCAAGGTATCGAAATCGGTGGAAAAATTGACCGAATCGATATGCAAAAAGGCATTGTGAGAATCGTTGACTACAAAACGGGAAAATGCAAAGTCGACAAACTTGACAAGAAATTAGACGTCACCATGGACTCTTTGTTTAATTCCCAAGAAAACAAATTCCCCAAAGAAGCGTTTCAAACCCTGTTGTACGCATATATTCTCAAGCAAATGAATCCTGAAAAAACATACCAGCCGAATTTGTTTTTCATACAAACCATAAATGACCCCAATAACAGAACAACCCTGAAAGTCAACAAAAGCGAGGTTCTCAGTTTTGAAGGTGATCTTGTGAAAGAATTTGAAAACGGTTTGCAAGAAAAAATCACGGAATTGCTTGACACAAATCGTAAATTTGAACAAACAGAAAATTTGGAACACGTTTGTTGTTATTGCGATTTCAAGGAATTTTGTGGTAGAAACGTCGAGCCAAAACAATTTTAGGGTTCTAACAGATTTCGCTGAATAGTTAGTTCGTGCATCTTGGCACCATATTCTTCGTCTAAACCCTCATTGTGTGCAATTTTCGCCTGCAGAGCAGAAACGTCCGCCGTTGCGTCATTTGCCAACACAGTACGAATCTGTTTTTGCAACAAATCATTTTCTTGTATGATTTGTTCCCGTTTATTTCTATAAAACTCTATTTGTTCTATACAATTATTATATGCTTCTTGTTCTGTCATAGCAAGGCGAAAATAGCGTTTTTCGACAAAAAAAAGATCGTTCGGCACGAAAAAATTGCACCTAAGTGAAATACACGAACAAAAAATTTTGATTTTAACACGATTTTGCTTACTTTTGAGAGAATGATTAAAATTTAAGAACTATGGACGAAAAAGAAAATAATGTAGAGGAAGTTGTTAATCCGAAAGATTGGCAAGGTATCAAGGCAGATAACACGTGGGAAGTGTTCAAATATATGGCTGAATTTGTCGAAGGTTTTGAAAAACTGACAAAAATCGGTCCATGCGTTTCCATTTTTGGTTCGGCTCGCACAGCTAACACCGACCCATATTACAAATTGGCAAAAGACATTGCCTATTTGCTCACCAAACACGGATTTGGCGTCATTACCGGTGGTGGTCCTGGAATTATGGAAGCTGCGAATTTGGGCGCACAAAAAGGGAAAGGTAAATCAGTGGGTATAAATATCGCACTGCCTTTCGAGCAATCGGCTAACCAGTTCATCGACCACGACAAGTTGATTACATTCGATTATTTCTTCACAAGAAAGACTATGTTCATGCGTTATTCGCAAGGATTCATCGTAATGCCTGGCGGATTTGGCACACTTGACGAACTTTTCGAGGCTGTGACCTTGATTCAGACAGGAAAAATCGGCCACTTCCCTATCGTTCTTGTCGGAACAGAATACTG
>JAEEQV010000010.1:0-18579 GCA_016285445.1 Bacteroidales bacterium | reverse complement strand
GGATATATTTTCTGTTTTTTCTTTTGAGGCAAAACGGCATCGGCGGGAATATTCCAGGTTTTCCCCGTGAGGAACGCACCATCTATCTTGCCAACAGCACAGTAATTACGGGCTGTTCGCTCGCTAATGCCATACTTTTCGGCAAACTGACTGACAGAAATAAATTCCATACTATCGGCAAGTTTTTATCAAAATTTACCGTAAAACTAACAAAATTTGCCGTTATCGGCAAGAAAATCATCAAAATTCCGAAAAATGTTTGTCAGCACGAATTTTATTCACACACAGAGTTCCAAACTTTTTTTGAGTTTTGCTGAAGAATGCCCGAGCCAAACATTCTGACTACCATAGCGACACAAAAGTCTGGTTTGGTAACTTTATATTTCCTTCTGCGCAAATGCACTTACGCCCATTACCACGCATACAACTAAAACAAATAGTTTCTTCATAAGTATTCTCATTCAAAACTGTACCAGATTCGCATTGAAAAGTGTACCACTTTTGTTTCGTGCCTCTATCATTCCATTGTGCAATATGTATTGTGAATTGTGCATTATTTTCTATCTTTGCCACATCATGATTGAGAAAGAACCAACACCGTACCCAGAGCGTACGGAAAATGTTATTGTACTCGTGTGCGAACCAGCTGCCGAGTATGAGAAACCTATTGCTTATCAAGGCACTACGATTACGAATGCATTAAAAGATTATTATAGGTTTTCAACGAATCGTGAAAAGGTTGAAGTTTTGAAATGGATAGTTGCTCAACCAGCTTTTACCGAGTTGAAACGGTTATCCTTGGCAGAAAACAAGATTTTCACCTTATACACAAACCAATATGACGAAATATTGAAAACAGGCGAAACTCCTAATAATCTGCAAATTGCACAGAAATTCATAGCTAATGGATATGATGTGTTTCTGCTCGCAAATCCTCACAATACTAAAAGTGCCGATTTCATAATTCGGCAAAAGAACAAACTTTTCTATGTTGAAGGCAAAACCTCGAGTGGCGGCAGTGCATTGTCAGTTAGATTGAGCGAAGGAACCAAACAAGCGAATAGAATAGCGATAAACTTTTCCATTATCCCACAATTTCACGATTTGTATCATCAAACACGAAAAGCATTTGAGAATAACGAATTCTTGACAAATCTATACATTTTTAAAGGCTCTGTGTTGATTGAGATAAACAAAGACATCGCACTTTCGCCCAAATATGATAAATTGCTCTCTGCTTTATGGAATAAACGCAAATAAAAAAAGAGATTATTGCTAATCTCTCTTTCCTGTTCCTCACGCCGTAGCCAAGAAACAATCCGATTTAACGGCGGTGTCCGGGTGTTTCGGGATGAACCCTCATTTTTCACGTCCGACGTTGCAAATATACAACAATCCATTTCGGTTGTCAAGATTTCTCTGGCGATTTGTTTACCTCTCCCCAATATCTCCATATTGTTGGGAAATTTAGCTGTAAATACCAGTAAAGTGGAATGAAAAAAGGCAACCTGTTAAGATTGCCTTTACATTAATTTATCATTTGCTTTTTATTTCAATACCCTCGGTGGTGAAACATTCATTATCAATTAGAAATGCAAATTGCTTAATAGATTAAGCAACCACAGCCAATAACTTGATGTTGGGGGAAGTTTAATTGCATTTCGATAGGTAAAAAGGTTTTTAGAGATTAAAATTTGAATTTAATAGAATTTGGAATATATTTGCAAGCTGAAAGTCCAAAAAAATGTAATTTTTAGCTTGCGAATGGAGGTAATGAATGTTATATTATCAAGTCCGAGGACTGTATTTACAATGCAAGGATTGGCGATGCTTAATGACAATGTGAGTCGCGAATCTTTACGACGTTCGCTTAATTACTATGCGAAAAAAGGTTCCATTGTCAATCCTCGTAAAGGAATTTATACCAAGAAAAACTACAATGAGCAGGAAATGGCGTGCGCGCTTCTCAAACCAGCATATATATCTTTGGAGTACGTACTTTCACGTGCCGGAGTTACATTCCAGTTCTCGTCGGATATTACGTGTGTGAGTTATCAGAATCGCACTATTGAAGTTGATAATCGCCTCTATGTTTTTCGCCAAATAAATCCAATGATTTGGACAAATATGCTCGGGATTGAACAACGTGACAATGTCGCAATTGCCACGCCGGAACGGGCTTTTCTGGATATGCTCTATTTAAGTGCCGGTCAGTGCTATTTTGACAATTTGCGTCCACTCAACAAAAAACTTGTCAATCAAATTGTTCCGACATATAATTCACCAACACTTGCTCAAAGAGTAAAAAAAATCTTAACATAAAACGTTATGGATATAAATAAACACCGCTATTTCATGACACAAGTGCTTCTTGCCGTATTTCGCGACAAGGATCTGAGTCCCTTGCTTGCATTCAAAGGAGGCACATCACTTATGCTGTTCCATGGTTTGACACGTTTTTCAACTGATTTGGATTTCAACCTGTTAGATGCCGACAAAGCCGAATTTGTTTTTCAGCGCATGCACAATCTGTTACTTCAATACGGCACGATTGACGATGAAGCGATGAAACTTTATGGTTCTATACTTGTTCTTGATTACGAAAAAGGCGAACGAATGTTGAAAATAGAGATTAGCAATCGTACATTCCCGAATCATTATGAAATTCGTACCTTGGTGGGAACTGACATTCGTGTAATGACTATAGCAGATATGTTTGCCCACAAAATTTGTGCTTTGGGCGAGCGAATAACTCCACGTGATATTTATGACGTTTGGTTCTTTCTCAAAAAACACACAGAGATAAATTCGGAAATCGTGGAACTACGAACACAGAAAAAACTTGAAGATTATTGCATTGGGTGTGCCAACCAAGTTCGTTCCTATAATCCTCGTATTTTAATGCAGGGTTTGGGCGAAGTGTTGCTTGATAATCAGTCAAAAAAAATTGTGCGAAACAATCTTTTGACGGAAACAGCAGCTGCATTGGAGTTATTTGCAATGTATCCACTCCGAGTTAAGTATTAGACCTTGCGTGAGTAATGTTTTCCCAATACAAGCAATCAAAAAGTTCTCATATTAATTATATGCACTTTTATTCGTGCAATTTGAAACAATATTTGCACTTTTTTTGATGCAAATGTATAGGAAGTCGTTTTATATCTCAGAGAACTCTTATTTACCTAATAATTTTTCAAGTTCTTTCTTTAGTTTTTCTTCTTGTTCTTTTGCTTTGTTATATTCTTGCTCCTTTTCTTTATTGCGTGTAAGTGTGCAAAAGTGCCAATTAAAAGTTTCTTCATGTTCTTTAACATCTTTTCTGAAAGTTGATTTAATGTCATCTGAAAAAAATACTTTAGAGCCATACTCATTTAGTAGGATATCGCTGGCATAAAGTTCCATTTTATCATAGCCATCAACTTTTTTTATGAGATAGGCAGACGGATATCTTTCCCCATTTTTGCATCGTTCAAATAGTATTAATACATTATTTTGAATTTCCCATTTTGTTGGTACTGATAATCCATATCCATCTGTCATTCCCCAGTACAAAACACTATCCTCGTCAAAGAACCATTCTATACCATATGTAGCTTTCGCTATGTCTAAATATTGCTTACTCGTCATATTACCCAACTTATCCTCACTCGGCGTACAAAAATCTACATCATATATGCCAATCATTTTATTTGACTTTATTTCCGAGGTATTACCCACGCAATTACTCATCAGCATAATAATAGAAAAGAATCCAAAAAGAATTAAAAGTTTGTGTTTCATAAATTTAGATTTATATTATTGATACTTTTAATTAACGTCTTGAACAGAGTGAATATGTCACTTTCGTAGCAGATATTTTCTTCCATTTCAGAAACGGAACACATTCCACTACTCATACCAACTACACAAAAACATTTAATCTTCATCTATAAAATTTCCTGCACCGTCTTTCCCTACTAATTGTTCAGCTTTTTTACGTCTATTAGCATTAGTGTCATAATAATCTCTATTCATAAGTATATCTGCTGCTTCAAGTGCGTCTTCGTCATCTGTTTCTTGATAGCAACCAGGTCTTATTAAAATCGCAAGCATTCCCCCTAATCCTGCTGCCATCATCATTCTTTTATGATAGTCAATACCAGATTCTTCATCTCTTTGCTTACCTTTTAGTCCTGCAGCCACTACAATTATGAATAGGATTACGATTTTCACTAAAATAGATATGAAAATTGAAAAATTCCCAAACTCCTTATTGCATACATAACTGAATCTTAGACTAAAAAATATACCAAGACAACCTCCAATAACCATTAAAATTGATACTAAAAAGTAGGTTAACTCTTGACTTTCTTCTTGTCTTTCTTTTAGAAAATCAACAAATGACAAATCAATATTATTTTCTTCAATGATTTTGTAATTTTCCGATGACTCTAATTGACTTGTTTTTATTTCTTTATTGACGAAATTTTGATAGTTATTATATTTACTATATCCTATTCCTACTCCAATGATTAAAATAACTGTCCCTCCAATAAGAAAAAACAAATCCCAGTAGTTTTTAAAAATAATAAAATTTCCAGCCTTTCGCATTCGCAGTATTTTCTTAAAAAAAAGTAAAAAGACTAGTAATGAAATTACAATAGCCCCAAGAATGCCACACAATACGTCTACGATGATTTCTGATTCCATGATTTCTGAATTTTAAGTTATATCATTTAATTAGCAAAAGTTCAACAACTCTATAAACAGATTTTTATTTTTACAAAGGTCAGTATAAATATCTACTTCTACCACGAATAAGTGTAGCGTGTTTTTCTACAATTATGTAGAAAAATATTCAACAAATACTATTCTTCCGAATCCTTATCCCAATTATTGGCTAAATCATGGAAAAAATTGTGATTCAGAATCTTCGATATGCGTGAAAGTTGGTCGGTGTTTATATGCTTGTTACGGAAAATATGATACACGTTGGTGCGGTCGCAGCACAACTGACGGGCAAACCACGCAGCAGTGCGCTGTTGCCGTTTGAGTTCTTCGTGTATGGCGTGTCCTACGTGCATAAAAAAAGCGGAATCACTTGTTTTTTGCCTATTGCGACCGTAAGTATCGCCAAACACTTTCACACCAATAAGCACAAATGATTCACGCTCCACGCATGAACATTCAAGCTTATTCTCGTGTGTAGAATTGGCGATTTCACGGTCGAAGAATAAGTTAATTGTTCAACTATATTATTTGTATATTTTCTTTTCTATTTACTTTTTATTTGTTTGTAGGCAAACTTACGCTTTTTGTTGACATGTGGCAATAGAGGGGAATGAAAAAATAAAGGCAACCTATTAAGATTGCCTTTTTGTGTTTTCAATAGTTTTTCTTATTCCATCTTAATCACATCTTCATCCTTGCGTTCATTCAACTTAAGCACAAGTTCTTGACCTGTGTATGTTCCCGAGCAGTACGTACGTTGTGTCAATTCTTTTGGAATGTATGTGACAGTGATTTTTACGCTTTCAGGCATGCCTTTGTACGAACCACGACGGTCAAGGAGTGTAAGGGTTTTCGCCTCATCGTCATAAAACATTGGAATTATGCTGTATTCGCCTTTTTCGTAGTTATAGTTCGTGCCTTCGTCGGAATAGAGCTCAAACGAACCGTTTGCTCCTGAATATACGTCGATGAAGAGTTCGTCGTCGGGATATTGGTCGGTGTATTCCATTTGCTTGCCCTTAGGAATAATGGAACCTGCTTTTACAAATACCGGCATAAACATTAATGGTGCATTTACATCGATTTCTTGACCACCTTCGTAGAAATCTCCTGCCCAGTCTCCACATTTCCCTATCGAGAACGCATTAAGTCTGTACCAACCCTCGCATTTCGGCAGATAAACCTTACGCGAACGTGCCTTGTATTCCGAAACAGGACAAACCAAGAATGATGGTCCAAACATATACTGGTCGTTGATGTTCAGCACATTGGCATCGTCGAAAAAGTCCATCACAAGACCACGCATAATCGTGTAGTCGGAGTGGTAGGCACGTCCTGCCAATGAATAAATGTATGGCATAAGTTCGTACCGAAGCTTCATATAATTAAGTATCGACTGATATGCCTCTTCGTTTTCGTTCGCAATATTGAAAATTTCGCGGTACGGATATTCTCCGTGAGAGCGGAACAACGGGCAGAACGCACCAAACTGGTACCAACGGGTTTGCAGTTCTTTCCATTCCTTTTGATTTTCAATGTCTTCAGGCGTATATTTCGGTTTGCTGCTGTAACGGGACTCAACCGAGAAACCGCCAATATCCATTGTCCAATACGGAATTCCCGACAACGAGAAGTTCACGCCGTGACCGATTTGGTCCTTCAAATCGCTCCAACGGGCAACAATGTCACCGCTCCAGTTTGCAGCACCATAGCGTTGCAAGCCAGCAAACGCCGAACGAGTGAGGATGAACACACGTTTTTGGTCGGTTTCCTTACGTTGGTTTTCGTAGATTCCCTTTGCCTGATAGGTTGCATACGGATTGAACATCCGTTCGCCGTTACCCATTGCATTCGGTGTAAGGTCGCATTTGCGGTCGCCAACGGAAATGTTGGAGTGCATATCGGGTTCGGTTGCGTCGAGCCACCATGCGTCGAAGCCCAAATCGTAGATGCCTTTCACCATATCCCAGAACATATCGCGTGCTCCTGGGTTATACACATCGTACCAGCCATTTTTGAAACCTTGCGCAACCCAGTCCAGACGATTCATATCCACATTGTGGGTAAGAATGTAGCCTTTCTCGTTCATTTTCTTATAGTTTTCGGTATGGGTATAGAACTTTGGCCATACCGAAATCATGATGTGTGCGTTGTAGGCATTGTGCAACGAATCGACCATTCCCTTAGGGTCGGCAAAACGCACAGAATCAAATGTTTGCGTGCCCCAGCCGTCGGTTGGCCAATAGTGCCAGTCAAGTACGATGTTGTCGAGAGGGATATGCTTGTCGCGGAAGGTTTTCACCGTGCTGAGAATCTCGTCGGCAGTTTGATAGCGTTGACGGCTTTGCCAGAATCCCATTGCCCATTTCGGCACAATCGGCGCCTTGCCCGTCAGTTGGCGATAGCCAGAAACCACTCGGTCGGCAGGAGTCAGAAACTGGTCTTCGATTCTGGTTCTATAATCCTTCGGATTTTCGCCATACACAAAATAGTAGTCAATTTCGTCGGCTGCCTCCGATGAAAGCGTGAGCTTATTTTGGTCAGGATATGGCGAAAGGTGCGTCAAACCAAGAAAGCCGCCTTCGGTTTTCCATTCCAACTTGAAATCGTGTTTTTCGCCCGCCTTCATATCAACGGTAAACGGATTCGACCATGGATTCCAATTCTGACGCCATTTGTCCATTATCAACTCGCCGTCAATCCATAATTTGAAATATCCCGAAGCATACAGCAGGAATTTATGCAGACCTGCCTCGTCCGATGCGATTTGACCTTCCCACGTGATAGTGGCATAGGGAAATGTCTCTAAAAAAGTGGTGTAGGGAAAAACTCCCGAAACACCTGAAATGTCAAAATCGGCAATGTTGCTCCGAGAGCCGTCGGAAGCAAGAAACGCATAATCTATGTTTGATTCAACCTGTTCTTTTATCGTTATAGTTTCTGTTGGTCCGTTAGGCACGGTATATGTTGCGGTCAGGCCGCCTTCGTTTCCGTTTTTGTCGTACAGTTTCAAATCGGAAATTGGCTGATATTCGCGAGGGTCGCCGAAACGCGTTATGGAATAATTGTCCCACAAAATTCCGTATCCCTTGTTAGAATAAAGGAACGGCACGCAGGGAACCATATTATGCTGGGCAAGTTCTACATCTTTCCCCTTGTAGTTCATAAAGCCGTGCTGATGACCGCCCAAGCCGTAGAATGCCTCGTCGTCGGGCGACTCAAATTGGTCGCTCACACGATAGTATGAATCCTTGCAATCCTTTGCCACACAATGTTCGTGCTGTTCCTGATTGCCATGCTCCATCCACGGAAATTCGTCAACGTGTTGGAACGACTTTCCTTTATCGGATTCTTGCAGCAACACGTTCCCATCCATGTCCTTGAACGTGACGATACCCGTTTTTTCGTTTACCGAAGCGGAAACAAACGCGGTAGAGACCGTTACAAATCCGTTTTCTTCAGTCACGTTCCAATCGTCGCATTTCTCCTGCGGAAGAACAACGAGACTTTCTTTCTTTGAAAACTCATCTTCAACCGTGGCAGTCACACGGATAATTGTTGGCGAAACCACCTGCAAACGCACCTGTTGCTTGTCGGTGGTAGTTACGATAATACCATTGTCGATTTTTTTGTACTGTTTAGAACAACTTGTCATTGCTATTGTGCCGGCAAGAACGATTCCGGCAAATCGGAAAAAATGTTTCATATTAAACAAGTAAATAAATTTATTCGAGTGGTTAAAAGTAGGGATTTTTCTCGTGAGAAGAAAAAAAAATGATGAAAAAAAACATATTTCTCAAAACTTTAGTTGGTCGATAATTTAGAAAAAGAATAGTATGATTATGTATTATTTTTCTATCTTTACACCAAACTTGCTATTGAATTTTAATATTTGATTTATGAAAAAATTGTCTTTGCTTTCGTTGCTTGTTACTCTTTGGGTGCTTCATTCTTTTGCGCAGAAAGATGTTGTTATTTCAGGAGGGAATGCCGTATCAAGTACGGTATGTAGTAATGGTTATGTGTATGTTACAGGTTTAAATAAATTACAAGCTGGTGTGGGTGTTCTTGGCGTTGGTTCTTCTGCAGATGGGGAAACATCTTGGGAAAGAGTGACGTTTCCTGTAGATGCATTAGGACGTACTATACCTATAGATCAGGTGAATTCAGGTTCGGGAAATCATTTTATTGCACTCGATTGTTACGGACAAGTTTGGGGGTGGGGAGAAAACATTTATGGTCAGATTGGTATTGGTTCTGACTCTCCGGCTATTGTAACAGCTCCAGCTCAAGTAAAGTTGGGAACTGGCTCTCCATTGATGGGGACTGTGTATGACGACGGTTACGGGAACTTGGCTGGTGTTGATGTGGTATATGCAGGTAACGCCAACTCGTTCGCTATTTTGGGAGAAGGACCATATCAAGGTCGCGTTGTAGCGTGGGGTGGTAACCTTGAAAACAACGATTACACGTCTTGTTTGGGAACAGGTTCCGATGCACAGGCTTTGAAGCCGACATTCTGTAAGGATTTGCAAGGAAATTATATGACGGATGCAATCCGTATTTATTCAGGTGACCATAGTACTATGATATTGAAGTCTGATGGTACAGTGTGGACATGTGGCGATGCTACTTATTATAGCTTAGGTCGTGATGTAAATGGCGGATTATTTACAACTAATAGTGGTGCAAGTAACGCTTTCGGGGCTGTATATGTTTCTTCAGGACAAATGCTGTCTGGTATCAAGGAAATTGCATGTGGAGATGCTGCGTACTTTGCTCTTGATGAAGATGGATATGTTTGGTCATGGGGTAATGATGCCTGGAATGGTTGTGGTGGTACTGGTACGAATGGGAATGGTGTTCCTACAAGGGTTCTTGCGGGAGCAACATACAATGATGATAACGATGGAACGTATTTGTTAGCAAAAGCGATCGATGCTGGTATGTCAATTGGTATGGCGGTAACGATTTCAGGGCGTCCTGTCGCTTGGGGTGGTGGCGGTTGTGCCGGAGGTTATGTCGGTGATGGCGGTGAAATAGCAAGACAAACTCCTGTGTATGTTAGGAGTAGCTCTAATGTTCATAGTGATGTAATTCTTATTAATCGTGGTGACACCTATGGATTTTATGAGCGTAGTGACGGTTCTATGTATGCGTGGGGATGTAATGAATATGGTCAACTTGGTATTGGTTCCACAAATACACAAAGATATGCTGTAAAGATTAATCCACCTATAGGATGTGAATTCCGTGACCCAGTTCCTATGGCTGCGTTAAATCTGGGATCCATGAAAGTATGTGCCTCTAACTTTAGTGGTGTACAACTTGATTGTGGTTTTGCTGTTGGTGCAACATTGGCTGACAATTATAAAATTACATGGTATAAAGACGGACAAAAAGTTTCTGAAGGAAATGGATATGCAACTACATACATGACTCAAAATGGAGCCGCAGGTATAGGAACATATAAAGTTACCATAGAATATATAGGGGTTAACCAAGGATGTCGTAACTATCAAATCGCAGAGTCTGAAATAGAAATTTCTGCATTCGAGCAAGAATTTGAGGTGGTAGGTGCATATTATTGTGGTGATGAAGCGAAAGTAAAAGTTACACCATTCAATAATAATAGTACAGCAGAATACACGTGGTATGCAAATCAAGCTGCTACTACAGAATTGGCTAAATCTATTGGTGCTGAGGAAATAACAATAGATGTGTCGGGTGTCGCTTCGAATGCAAATGGTACTAAAACTATTTATGTGCGGGAGACATCAACGGCTACAGGATATTTGATTCCAGGAACGCAGGAACAAAGAACCGCAAGTAGTACCATTACTACTGATTATTTTCCTTCTTTAGGTGTTGAAGTCACTGAACCTACGTCTTTTTTATCAACTTCAATGTACATTTCACCTGTTATGCAGGCTCCATACCAATACGGTGAGAAATTTGATACACGAGAGGAGGCTTTAACTCAATCTTTAACGATAGAGGGTTTTGTTACAGTTACAATAAATGTGTGCGGAAGCAAGATGTCAAATGGTAACTTGGTGGCAGATGATTCGAGGGTTATTAAGACAATCGAACACACTATACCATATAGTTATGAGGCTGCTGCTAAAGATGCGCTTGCGGTTTCAGACAATAAATGGCAACCAATGTGGAATGGTGATAATTATAATTTGCCAATGGAACTTGTAGAGATTCCTTTAGATGTTACACTGGAGGGGGGAATATATTATTTTACTTTTTCGGCGTCTGTTAGTGGAAATATGAATAATTCAGTATCTAGAATATATGAATATTGGGGTGTTCTGGTAGGAAGTGTTGACAATATGAATGGCTCAGCTTCTATTTATGGCGCGGATATAAAGGGCAGTTATAATACGAATAGATTTGGACCATTGTTTGATTTTAAATTAAAATCAGGAATTGGCTTTTGTGATGTCGTCTCTGTAAACCTCTTACAATCTTGTCCTTGTTCTGTCCCTCAAGATTTCTCCATCAATTGTAGTGATGCGTCATTGATGACAAACGATAGCATTTATATCTGCGAAAATCGTCCACATTGTACGTTGAGTACAGATTCGTGGGCAACATCAGGAAATAATTTTGAATACATTTGGTATAAGGATGGTGTGCCGGGTGCTGCCATGGTGGCGAACGAATCTGCCGACTACGCGGTGAGCGACGCAGGCGAATATAAGATTTTGGTTCGCGACAAAGACGTCCCTGATGTAACTGCCTGCCAAATGGAAAAGACAGTGACAGTGTTATTGAACCCAATTCCTACTGTTATTGTAAGTGGTGGTGGAGAATATTGCGAAGGTGAAGATATAGATAACCCTATAACGTTTACAATGACGGGGGAGCCGAGGTTTAGGGTATATTGGGAGGAAACGAAGGAAGGCGGCGTCACTACGACGAAAAATAAACACTCGAGGGACTATACGGTGGAACTAACGCCTCCGACGGAGGTCGGCGAGTACACCTATACACTGAAGTCGGTGATAGATGATGGTAATTGCAAGAACGAGAGCGTGACTGGTACGGCAACGATAACAATCAAGCCGATACCATCAGTAGCGTTAACTTCGGATCCTGATCCAGCAGAAATCTACGAAGGCGAACCCGTTGTTTTAACTGCGCAAAGTGACTATCCAGGTGCATCGTTTGCATGGAGTGGTCAGGAGAGTGGTTCGGGTGCGATAAAGACGTTGACAAGTGCAAGTCAAAGTGGTACATACGGGGTAACGGCTTTCTTAAATGGGTGCTCGTCAAAATCTGAATATGTGACGGTAACAATAAATCATGCCTCTTTAGATGTGATAGACTTTCCAGAAAATTTTACCATCTCTGAAGATGAAGCGTTGTCAATAATTGATTTGTCAACATATTTTATTACAGAAGCACCTTCTTTGATCTCATACTCGGTACAATCTTCTGACAAGAAAATTGTATATCCGGTGTTGGTGGGCAATAAATTGGATTTTATTCAATATGGAACGGGAACAGCAATTATTGATGTCTCAGCTTCCCTAGGGGATAAAACAATAAAAAAATCTTTTACTATCACAATAAATCCTGTAACGTTGCCTCAAACGTGTGACTTATCAGTCGTTCCAAGTGTTACCAATGTATCATGTTTCGGCGGCGAAGATGGTAAGATAGAACTTTCTGTTTCGGGTGGCATTGAACCATATCAATATAAATGGAACACTGGACGTACAAGTAATGGCATTTATTCAGTTCCTGCAGGAGAGTATTCCGTACTAGTAAGAGATTCAGTCGGTTGTACCACAACAAGTACGTTCACTATTGAGGAACCTGCGGAAATCGTTGTTACTGAAAATATTACAAATCCAACTTGCGGAAATTCAAATGGTGCGATTTCCATCACGGTTGAAGGTGGAACAGCTCCTTATACGCAACGCTGGTATTCAGGCAACGGCAATACAATAGAATCGCTCGAAAACCTGCAAGGTGATGTATATGAAGTTGTTATAGTCGATAAAAATTCTTGCAAACTGCGTAAGACCTACGCTTTGCAGGAAAGTGGTGCACCAGCGATTTCGCTTGTGGCCGTGGGTTCATCAAAATGTGATGAAGCGACGGGTAACTGCGAAATAGAGATTTCGGGCGGTGTTCAGCCATACGCGGTTGTTTGGAGTGATTCAACAGTTGTATGGAATGAAAACAAACGTCCTGCCTTGCTTCCCGGAATCTATACGGTAACGGTAAGCGATGAAACAAATTGTCGTAGCGTTTTCAATGTTGAGGTTCCGACGGTTCCGTTCCGTCAGCCAGAAATTGCTTTAGTTACTGTTGGTGAGGAATCAGGTCAAAACCTTGTGGTTTGGCAAAAACCCGAAACCGATGTGATCGATCATTACACGATTTGGCGCGAAGGCGATGAATATGGAAAATATGATAAGTTAGGTACGGTTCCGTTCTCCGAAACGAGTATCTTTGCCGACCCCGATGCTGATATTATGGTACAATCTTGGCGTTACAAGATTTCGGCTACCGATGCGTGTGGCAACGAGTCGCCGTTGAGCAAGGAGCATAAGACAATTCATTTGCAAAAAAATCGCGGCTTGGATGGTGAAGTAAATCTTGTGTGGGATTGTTACGAAGGTGTTGAGTACGCTTCGTATCTCATTTATCGGCAGACAAAGACAAAAGTCGAATTATTCAAGAAGGTGTCGGCAAGTTTGAACCGCTATACCGACTTGAATCCTCCGACAGACGTGATTGGCTACTATGTAGCAATTCAATTGCACGATACGGTTGATGTTAACAAACCATTGAAGGCAGAAAGCGGACCTTTCATTATTGCAATCAGCAACATAGCAGAATTGGAAAATTATGTTGATGCAATTGATGAAATTTCTGAAAATCTGGCTATTGTGTATGCGAATGAGAAAAACATTATTGTTAACTCTACAGAACAAGCAAATGTTTTGGTATTCGACATCACTGGTCAATTGGTCGCTCAACAAGAGGCACAGCAACTAACGGTAGTTCAGGTAAAAACAGCTGGTGTGTATATTGTAATTGTGGGCGAAAATGTTTATAAGGTTTCTGTACAATAACGGTGGTTTTGTAGAGATGTGCCATGGCGCGTCTCTACTGCTAAACTTGAAATTATAAATGAGAAGAAGGGGATTCCCGAGAGCGGAACCCCTTTTTTTGTCAGTCAAACTGACAATCTGTCAATAAAATTTCAATGGCACGCATATTGACAAATGGCGTACAACGAAATTTTTGTAGAACGTAAAATATAAAAGTATGCAAACAGGTAAAATTGGTGTAACCACCGAAAACATTTTTCCAGTTATCAAAAAATTCCTTTACTCTGACCAGGAGATTTTTTTACGTGAATTGGTTTCAAATGCCGTTGATGCTACGCAAAAGTTGAAGACGCTTGCAAAACTTGGCACATACAGCAAAGATTTGTCGAATGCGACAGTGCGAATTTCTATAGACGAAAAGGCAAAAACCATCACTATTTCCGACGACGGTATTGGTATGACCGCCGAAGAAGTTGACAAATACATCAACCAAATTGCATTCTCGGGAGCCGACGAGTTTTTGAAGAAATTTGAAGGTAAGGCTGAGGCCATCATAGGTCACTTCGGACTTGGTTTCTACTCGGCATTTATGGTCGCAAGTTCGGTAGAAATTCTTACAAAATCATATCAGGAAGGTGCCAAGGCTGTAAAATGGACGTGCGACGGCAGTCCTAACTTCACGATTGACGAAATCGAGAAAGAGAACGTCGGAACCGACATCGTACTTCACATTGATGCTGATGCTGAGGAATATCTGAAAAAAGAACGCATTGAGGAACTTTTGAAGAAATACTGCAAATTCTTGCCTATTCCTATCGTTTTTGGCAAAAAACAAGAATGGAAAGACGGCAAATACGTTGATACTGACGAAGATAACCAAATCAACAACACAACGCCTGCGTGGACAAAGAAACCAGCCGACTTGAAAGATGAGGATTATCAGAATTTCTATAGGGAACTCTATCCAATGGCCGACGATCCATTGTTCTACATCCATTTGAACGTGGATTATCCGTTCAATTTGACGGGTATTTTGTACTTCCCGAAAATCAGAAACAATTTCGAAGTGCAGAAAAACAAAATTCAATTGTACTGCAACCAAGTATTTGTAACCGACTCGGTTGAAGGCATTGTTCCCGACTTTTTGACATTGTTGCATGGTGTACTTGACTCGCCGGATATTCCGCTGAACGTGTCACGTAGCTACTTGCAAAGCGATAGAAATGTGAAACAGATTTCAAATCACATCACGAAAAAGGTTGCCGACCGTTTGCAAGACATTTTCAAAAACAATCGTGAGGAATTTGAGAAAAAATGGGACGATTTGAAATTGTTCATCACATACGGTATGTTGAGCGAAGAGAAGTTTTACGACAGAGCAAAGGACTTCGCACTATTCAAAAACGTTGATGGCAAATTCTTTACTTACGAAGAATACAAGACGTTGATAAAAGACAATCAGACCGACAAGAACGGAACACTGATTTATTTGTACGCCAACGACCCTGAAAAACAATACAGCTACATTCAAAAAGCCAAGAATAAGGGCTACGACGTGTTGTTAATGGACGGTCATTTGGATTCTCACCTGATTAGCCAGTTGGAACAAAAATTCGAGAAAGTGTCGTTCACCCGTGTCGATGCCGACATTATTGAAAACTTGATCAAGAAAGAGGATTTGCAGGAATCAAAACTGACGAAAGAGGAAAAAGACGATTTGTCAGTCGTATTCTCATCACAGGCATCGAAAGATTTTATGGTTCAGTTCGAAAATCTTTCTGCCGACGAAGCCCCGATAATTGTTACGCAATCGGAATATATGCGTCGTATGAAAGATATGGCACAAATGAATCCGGGAATGAGTTTCTACAACCAAATTCCCGATTCCTACAATTTGATTGTGAACGCAAACCATCCGTTGATTACCAAAATCAATGCCGACAAGATTGCCGCCACAAAGGAAAATCTTGACAAAATCAACAACGACCTGAAACCGTTGAAAGACGAAAAGCAGAAACTCGAAGATGCGAAGAAAGGCAAGAAAGACGAGGAAATTCCAGCAGCCGACAAAGAACAATTGGAGTCAGTAACCAAGAAAATTGGCGAACTGGAAGACCAAAAGAAAAATGCCTTGACTGAATACGGCAAATCGAACAAGACGGTAAAACAATTGATTGATTTGGCGTTGATTTCAAACAATATGCTGAAAGGCGAAGACCTTGAGGAATTTGTAAAACGAAGCATCAGTTTGTTGTAATTGATACAAATATTTTGATTTGAAGAGCCACAGTGATGTGGCTCTTTTTTTTGAAGCTTTCTTTAATACGGATCAACATTTATCAAAAATGTCGTTGTTTTATATTCTTCCATAGACGTTATGGCATTCATATACTTGCGCACTTCGTTGCGTACAGCTGCAAAAGCCATATTACGAGGAACTTTCAATACAATGTCTTGCATATACAAGGTTTGCAGTCGGGGGATTGGCGGATAGGTAGGACCAAGCACCATAATTCCCTGAATTTTTCGCAAATCGTCGGCAATGATTTTTGCTGCATATTCAGCTTTTTCCTTGTCGCGATGCTTTACCGTCAATTTTATCATTCTTGTAAACGGCGGATACCAGAACTTGCTTCGTTCCACCATTTGCGAATCCAATAATGCTTGATAATCGTTGTTCTGAACGTATTTCAAGATAGGATGCTCTGGCTGATACGTCTGAATATACACGTGTCCCTGCGTTTCGCTCCGCCCTGCTCGCCCTGCCACTTGCACCATCAGTTGATAGGCCCGCTCAAAAGCCCTGAAATCGGGAAAACTCAGCATACCATCGGCATTCAGAATGCCAACCATTCCGACATTCTCAAAGTCTAACCCCTTGGTAATCATTTGCGTACCAACAAGAATGTCTATTTCTCTCTGTTCAAACTTATCAATCAATTCCGTGTAGGCATTCTTTCCTCTCGTAGTATCCAAGTCCATTCGGGCAACCTTGGTATTCGGAAAAATCTGCTTCAACGTGTCTTCTATCTTCTCCGTTCCAAAACCGACAAGACGCACGTCTTTCCCGTGACATTCGGGACACTCTGCCGAATAGCGCATGGCAAAGCCGCAATGGTGGCAGACCAGCATATTTGAGAACTTGTGATACGTGAGACTAACGTCACAGTTGACACACTGCGGCACATGCCCACAATCGGGACATTCCATATAGGGCGAAAAGCCGCGGCGATTCTGAAACAGAATAATCTGTCGCTTTTCGTCAAGATTCTCTTTTATTTTCTCCAGCAACGTCTTACTAAACACGTCATCCTGCATTCGTAGGTGTTTTCGTTCAGTACGCAGGTCAATCAAGTGAATAATGGGCAACGGAGCCGTCGTATGGCGTTGCGTGAGTTCCACCAAACCGATACGTTTCGACAACACGTTGAAATACGTTTCCATACTTGGCGTGGCAGTTCCCAAGAGCAACTTGGCATTATGCTTTTGTGCCAGGATATACGCCATATCGCGTGCATTGTAGCGTGGCGACGGGTCATATTGCTTGAACGAGGTTTCGTGTTCCTCATCCACGATAATCAATCCTAAATCATTGAAAGGCAAAAAGATAGACGAACGAACGCCAAGAATTATCTTATATGAATTTTCGGTATTTGTCAATAAATTGTTCCACACTTCTATGCGTTCATTGTCGGAGAAACGAGAATGATATACACCAACCTGATTTCCGAAAACATTACGCAATCTGTTGATTATCTGTGAAGTAAGTGCGATTTCAGGAAGCAAGTACAGCACTTGTTTCTTTGCATCAAGCATTTTCTGAATCAGGTGGATATATACCTCGGTTTTTCCACTCGATGTTACACCATGAAGCAGACACGTTTGTTTTGTCTCAAAGGTTGATTGTATTTCTTGTAACGCAATCGTCTGTTTGTCACTCAATTGTGCCAAACCTTTTATAGGCGAATGGGTTTTAAAACGAGAAACAACCCTGTTTTCGAACAGCACAATCTCTTTTTTCTGCAATTCCGAGAGCACTTGTGGTGTCGTTTGCTTCAGCAATTCGGATTTTTCTACGGCGAAATCGTCCTTCGTCTTCTGTCTTGCGTATAAATCAAGCAGTTTCAGAAACAATTCCTGTTGTTTTGCCGCCTTTGAAACTTTGGCAAATGCCGTGTTTACAAATTCTTTATCGCTGGGCGACTGAGCAAACCTGACGAACGTCTTTATTTTTGGCTTATACTGACTTGAAATTGATTCCCCCACGCTAATTGCGTCGAGAGCCACAAGTCGTTGCGTAAGCGTTGCTACAGACTTTTTTCCGAGCATTTTTGCCAAATCGAGCATGGTCATTCCCTGATTTTTTTCAATCAGAAGAAATGCATCTCGCTCAGTTTCCGTCAAGAGCATACAATCAAAATCGGGATTTACCGAAAGGATTGCCTCACTCTCCAACTTCAATCCCGACGGCAAGGCGGCTTTCATTACCTCGCCACGGTTACACATATAGTAATCCGCCATCCAGTCCCACAACTGCAACTGCGTTTGGGTAACAATAGGAATTTCGTCGAGTACCGAATCTATCGCCTTGACGGTGGGCGTATTGGGTTTATTATTGTGAATGGCATACACAATGGCAGTGTACATCTTTCTTGTCCCCAACTGTACCACGACACGACAGCCGATTGCAACAGCCGTATGCAAATGTGTAGGGACAAGATATGTATATAGTGGAACTGCCAAAGGCAAAATTACGTCCACATACAAATCCGTTGTCTGCTCGCTATTT
>JAEEQV010000266.1:0-3647 GCA_016285445.1 Bacteroidales bacterium | reverse complement strand
TTTGTCCCACGTGATAATGTCATCATTGATTTACCCAATGGATATTGCTATAATACGAATACATGTTTTTTTTCAAAAAATACAATAATTAGTAGCCCATTTGTGTCTTATATTGAAGCTTATAATAAACCACATATAGATACTGTATATAGAGAAGGTCACCCAGCATGGAAAGATAAGGCTGATTTTATTTCAATAAAACAAAGACTGTGGTTTCAAGTTATTCATGATTCAAATATTGCAAACTCACAACATGGAATGATTTGTTATAATCCAGAGAGTGAACTTTTTGTATATCCTCGGAAAATAAAAATGAGGACAGGATTTGAAATTCTCATGGAACAATGTAGGCAACGTTATTATTTGCTAAAACATAACATAAAACTAAAACTAAAACAAAATACATGAGATATGATTATCTTATAGTTGGTTCTGGCCTTTATGGTGCTACATTTGCTTATTTTGCGAAACGAGCTGGGAAGCATTGTTTGGTTATAGACAAACGGGGGCAGAAAGGAGAAATTTGTGTTCTTTAAACCTTGGGAAAAATAACTCCAGTTATTTTAGCGGAGTATAAATTTGAAGATTTTTGTGTTACAACCCGTTGTGTTGAACTTTGTCCAAAAGTTCGGAATTAGTGGTGTAAAATGGAAATAATCAATGTCTTTTGACAAAAGAAATCTCTAAGTTGCCGAAAAGTAATTCTACAAATCACCGAAAAATGTTGTTATGTATTTGACATTCATTTGATTTTGTTGGTGCCGAATGTTTCTATGGAAAGTAACCACCGTTATTTTTATGTGTTGAGGTCTTTCAAAAAGTTCGGAGTGAAACAATCAAAAAGTTCGGAGTGAATTTGAAATGATATAGCCAAAGTTTCCAATAATTTCCAGCCAAATCTTCCAATAATAATCGTCCAAATCTTCCAATTGATTTTGTAATTTAAAGATTATTAGTGATTTGCATCGGAAACAACAATGCTCAAAAATGTTACAATCTGTTGTGTGTTGAAGTTTGTCAAAAAAATCGGAGTAAAATTGCTAAAAAGTTCGGAGTAAATGTTGCAAGTTAAAAATCCTTCAGCTACAAGTTTGAAAAATGACAAATTTATCCTTGGAAATGGTTGGAAAAATGACAAAAAATGTCATAAATTTGGTTGGAAAAATGACAAAATAAACGTGTAACAATTTGTTTGTTAATATCTTATGTATTAGAAAAAGATGCTCATTCTTCACATAATACCACGATTACGCAAGGGGGGAGCCGAACGGCTCTGTCTTGATATCTGCAATCAATTACAGAAGTGCGAGGGTGTGCAAGTACGTTTGATAACTTTTTCTGATGATAATGCATATCCAACTCTCACGCAAAATATTGATTGGCAAGTTATTCCCGCAAGTGTTCAATTGTCGGTAACACATAAAAATGTTCTGAATGTTGCAGCCTTGCAAAAAGCAATCGAGGATTTTGCACCCGATGTTATTCATACCCATTTGTTTGAAGCGGAAATAGTTTCCCGTTCGTGTTACTATCCAAAAGCAAGGTGGTTTTCGCATTGCCATGACAATATGCGTCAATTCCGCAATTTCAGCCTTAAGACACTGTTCAACAAAGAGTTGTTGACCAATTACTACGAAAAACGATATTTGCTTTCGCGATACAAGGCAAATGGTGGTACTACGTTTGTGGCAATATCCCATGACACAGAAGCCTATTTTTGTAATTCACAATCATATTCTGTTGAACTATTGCCAAATGCCATTGATTATGAAAAGTTTTACAATCGTGAACCACAAGGCGAGCATACAAAACTGAAACTGATAAATGTGGGTTCGTTCACGGCTAATAAAAATCAGAAATTTTTGGTTGAGGTAGCAAAAGTATTACGAAATCGGAATGTTGATTTTGAAATGGATTTGTTGGGGGCAGGAGTGTGTTATAATGATGTGTCTTTAGCTGTCTCAAGAAACAATATGACATCGCAGATTCTTATGCATGGCAGTGTTGATGCGGTTGAGGAATATTTGCATAAATCGGATGTTTATATTCATTCCTCTTTTTCAGAAGCGTTGGGCTTGACTTTAATAGAAGCTATGGCCGCTGGACTTCCTATTGTCACCCTCGATGGTCGCGGTAACCGCGACCTGATTGTACAGGGTAAAAACGGCTATATGGTTTGTGAGCAAGATGCTGAGCAGTTTGCAGATCGCATTCTTGAAATATGGAAAGATAAACAGAAATACCAAGAAATGTCAGCTTTTGCGCAGGAATTTGCACGGCAATATGACATTAACCCATACGTTGACAGTTTGTTGGAGTTGTATAAGTCTTCAAAATAGAACGGAATTATATACTTCCGTCGCGTATATAACCAACACGTTATTACATCTTTTCTGTTACTTTCTGTCTACAGCTACAGAAAGTAACCAAAGAACGCCGGCGACGCCGCATCTTCGCTAAATTTCTTCTCATTCCGCTAAACCCTCGGGGATGGCGCGCCCCACAAACCCTCGCCGCCAAGCCGAGGCTTTTATACGCTTCATTCAAAGAATTTTTTAACGCTCATCTGCGAAGTCGCATCTGTCGCTACGATGGAAACAGTAGAGAATTGAAAATGGAAAGGTTTATCGTACGATAATGTTGGAAAGCAGAATGTTCCGACTGAGCTGCGATGCGTTAAGAAAATCAATGGAGTGAACGTAAAAAGGCGTTGGTGCCTTGGCTCGAGAACGTTAGTGTAACGAAAGAGTGGCACTTCAACGCCTTTAGTGAACGCAATTGATTTTTAGCGGAGCAGGTCCGTCGGTGGCTTTTCTTTGGTTCGTTTCTTTTGCCACCAAAAGAAATGAACAGAATAGAATACGGATTTTGCAAGATTAAAGTGGATAATTCCGAAATAGAAAAAAAGAAACTTGGCGGAATCTAATAATTTTTACCACATTCCGCCGAGTTTTGATTGTTGTTTTGTTTTTTCTATTTTTGTCTAATGAAATGAGAATTTATTCGCAAAGAATTGAGAATTTTGAAAATTGTCTATGTAACGTGTTCATTCTGAATTCTTTATGACGAGATTAAAAACGAAAGAAAACGTTTGATGAAACCAAAAACGCTCATATTTCTCTGCGACAATTATCCGCTTTCGGCTGGTGAGTTTTTCATTGACGACGAAATGCGTGTGATTGCTCCGCGATTTGAGAAGGTGATACTATATTCTGCATCAGCCAGAACGGGTGAGAATTTGAACCGATTTGTCCCCGTTAACGCCGAAATAGTTCAGTTTTCAAGACAGAAATTGGAGGTTGGTAAGATAAAATCGTTCTTCCGTATTTTCAAACCAATGTTTTTACGAGAGTTGGCGTTTGCCATCCACAAACTACCTATGAAATATTGGGTGAGCGCATTCAAGATAATGTATGTGGATATTCATCGGGCTACGAGTTTGAAGAACGAATTACAGCAATTCTGCGACCAGTCGCATCTCAATGTGAACGATTGCGTTTTCTATTCCTATTGGCACGATTACAAGGCTTTGGCTTTGGCAATGCTTCGAAAGAGCTCGGGTTGTGCGTGTGTGGCAAGGGCGCATAGATGGGATGTCTTTGCAGATAAAAACACGATACCGTATTTGCCATTTAAGCGATTCATCT
>JAEEQV010000009.1:0-18652 GCA_016285445.1 Bacteroidales bacterium | reverse complement strand
GGAAAGAACTGGGATTGAAGTGAGTACATTTTTATATGTATTATTCGTCTATACTTTTGGTTTTTCGGATAACTTTTAACCAAAAATTTTGCGTTTGTTATTTTATTGTTCTACTTTTACCCCACTTTAAAAAGTATGTTTAACTAAATTTAATTTTTTATGAAAAAAATATTTTTATTCTTGGTTAGTGCGTTGTTGTCACTTGTTGTTGGTGCAGCAGAGTACAATGTTGTTATTAGTGATGCAAATCTTTTCCCAAAACTTGAGGACGGAGGTGATATTAATATTACTTCTCAGTTGAATTTGGGAGAAAATTTGTTAAAAGAAGGTGATGTCGTAAACGTAACGATTAAAGGATATTTTAGCGTTGCCGTGGATGATATTTTATATGTTGGTATTGTTGACAATAGCGAGGCTGCAGGTTATTGGACTACATTGTCGGAAATGAATTATAGTGGAACTTCTATGGGCGGTGGTGCTGTCGCATTTGAGAGTGAATGTAATGTTACTGTTCCTATTCAAATTGTTAAAGATGCAGTTACTTCAGAAAAAATTATTATTCGTACAATGCTAACATTATCAAGTGCTGTTAAGCGTAAATTAGGAGATGCCCCTGTAAAATTGCGTGCAACATTGTCGGAATTAACTGCTGTTGCTGCTCAATATGATGTTGAAATGCCTACAGGTGAGTTTCAGTTAGATGGAGTAAGTGAAACCCAAACCCAATTTAAGATGGAAGTGGAATTTGATGTCCCCGAAGTAATAAAAAAGGATGATATTATAAATCTAAAAATAAGTGGAACTTTCAGTGCTGATATTTATCATTCTACTGTAATGGTGTTTGAAGAAGCTAATGAAGTGTTGCCGTGGACACCAATAACATTTACGGCTACGAAGGATAATGAAATTACGGATGTTGTTATTCAAATTACTATGCCAAATTCGTTCTCGGGAAAGACGGGTAAGGTAATGCTTTTTGCTATTTATCAATCTGGAGAAGAAGCTCCTGAGGGCATATCATTCTTAAAAGCGGGTGAGGAAGTTCACGAAGGTATAGAGTTGGGACCCAAAAGCTACGAAACAGTTTCTTTAGACTACAACCAATATGCAACACCTCACAACTATCAATTCATTGATGCTGCTATTGCTACCAATGTATTGCCTAACGATTATGTGACATTCTCTATCACAGGTGTAACGAACAAAGCTTTTGAAGGAACATTAAGAGTATATTTGAGAGAAGGTGTTGAAGGTGGTAGTTATGGCGCAATTTCAGCTTATACAACTATTGCTGAAAAAGTTGACGCACAAGGTGAAATCTCGTTTGAAGCTACGTTGAAGGCTACGAAAGCTGCTGACATCTGTGACTTAGTGATGGAAATTTCTGATGAGGCAGAAGAAGGAGCTTCTATTGTAATTGCGCCAGCAGGAACACAAGTTCACGAAGGTGTTGAATTGACTTCAAAAGAATTTACGACTCTTACCTTGGCAGCAAATGTTTGGGACGACGGTTCTAACTATCAATATGAGGAAGAAGTAACAGCTCCTGCAGATGGTTTCTTGAAAGGTGATTATGTATCGCTTTCTATTAATGGTGTTGCAAGTAACGATATCGCAAAACTTCAAGTTGCATTGATTGGAAGTGAATATAATAATGTATCAGATTATGTTACAATAGCAGAGAACGTAAAAGCTGGTGAAACAATTGCATTTACAAAGAAAATTGTTCTTAACGGTGCTACTGACGTTTGTAAGTTAACTATCACTACAACAGATCCTGCTGTAGAGGATGTTGCAGAAATCAAAATTGAGCCTAAAGAAAATAATGTGGCTGTAGATGAAGTTTCTGCTTCGGTATTTGCAGTTGAAGGTGGCATGGTTTATTCAGCTGGTGAAATCGTTGTTTACAACGTGGCAGGAAAACCAGTTGCTTCTGCTTCAAAAGCATTTAACGTAAACTCATTGGCTGCTGGTGTATATTTCATCACTGCACAAGAAGGTACAATTAAATTTGTAAAATAATTTTCCTTGTAGAGACGTTGCGCGCAACGTCTCTACAATATTATCCCGACCGACAGAACGTCATTTCGAGCGAAGGGAGAAATTTGTTAGAAATAACAATAATGTTTATTTGTAGAGACGCGGTTAATCGCGTCTCTACTTTTTTTATGGGTAGAGCATTCGTCAGATTCAAGAGTTTTATGTCTAAATGTCAGTGTTTTCTGCCAAAAAATGAAAAAAAGCACATTTTCTCTGCCACAATTGCGTAGTTTTTTTCAAAAATGTGTGTGGCATAAAGATTGACAACGAAAGAGAAAATTTATTTAGAAACTTTAAAATTTAAATACTATGGGAAAGATAATAGGAATCGACTTGGGAACCACGAATTCGTGCGTTGCAGTCATGGAAGGAAATGAGCCTATTGTTATTGCTAACAGCGAAGGTAAGCGTACAACTCCTTCTGTTATTGGTTTTATCGACAATGGCGAAAGAAAAGTTGGTGATCCTGCAAAACGTCAGGCTATCACTAACCCAACAAAAACTGTATTCTCTATCAAACGTTTCATGGGTGAAACCTACGACCGTTTGACAAGTGAAATAAATCGTGTGCCTTACAAGGTTGTTCGCGGCGACAACAACACTCCTCGTGTTGACATCGACGGCCGTTTGTACACGCCACAGGAAATTTCTGCAATGATTCTTCAGAAAATGAAGAAAACTGCTGAGGAATATCTTGGAACTACGGTGACTGAGGCAGTTATCACCGTTCCTGCTTACTTCAACGACGCTCAACGTCAGGCAACGAAGGAAGCTGGTGAAATTGCTGGTCTTACTGTGAAACGTATTGTGAACGAACCTACTGCGGCTGCTCTTGCTTACGGTTTGGACAAGACAAACAAGGATATGAAGATTGTTGTGTTCGACTGTGGTGGTGGTACGCACGATGTGTCAATCCTTGAACTTGGTGACGGCGTGTTCGAAGTAAAATCTACTGCCGGCGATACGCACCTTGGTGGTGACGACTTCGACCAACGTATTATTGAATGGTTGGTACAAGAATTCAAGAACGACAACGGCGGAATCGACTTGAGCAAGGACTCTATGGCTTTGCAACGTTTGAAAGAAGCTGCCGAAAAGGCAAAAATCGAGTTGTCGAACACAACTTCTACCGAAATCAACTTGCCATACATTATGCCAGTTGACGGTGTTCCAAAACACTTGGTACGTACATTGACTCGTGCAAAATTCGAGCAATTGGTTGACGATTTGATTCAACGTACAATTGAACCTTGTAAGACAGCTTTGCAACAAGCTGGTCTTGGCACAAGCGACATTGACGAAGTGATTTTGGTAGGTGGTTCTACCCGTATTCCTGCCATTCAGGCAGCTGTTGAGAAATTCTTCGGCAAAGCTCCTTCAAAAGGTGTGAACCCTGACGAAGTCGTTGCCATCGGTGCCGCAATTCAAGGTGGTGTGTTGACGGGTGAAGTGAAAGACGTGTTGTTGTTGGATGTTACTCCACTTTCGTTGGGTATTGAAACAATGGGTGGCGTGATGACGAAACTTATCGAAGCCAACACGACTATTCCTACCAAGAAGTCTGAAACGTTCACGACTGCTGTCGATAACCAACCTTCGGTTGAAATCCACGTATTGCAGGGCGAACGTTCAATGGCGAAGGACAACAAGACCATCGGTCGTTTCCACTTGGACGGCATTCCGGCAGCACAACGTGGCGTGCCACAAATCGAAGTTACGTTCGATATTGACGCAAACGGTATCTTGAACGTATCTGCCAAAGATAAAGGCACAGGCAAGGAACAAAGCATCAGAATCGAGGCATCGTCTGGCTTGAGCGACGACGAAATCAAACGTATGCGTGAGGAAGCAAAAGCTAACGAAGCTGCCGATAAAGCTGAAAAAGAACGTATCGACAAGTTGAACCAAGCCGACAGTATGATTTTCCAAACGGAAAAACAGTTGAAGGAATTGGGTGACAAATTGCCAGCCGACAAGAAATCTCAGATTGAAGCAGCATTGGCTAAGTTGAAAGATGCCCACAGCAAACAAGACGTAGCCGCTTGCGATGCCGCAATGAACGAGTTGAACACAGTGTTCCAAGCCGCTTCGCAGGATATGTACAACGCAGGCCAGGCACAAGGCGGCCAACAAGCCAACCCTAACGCCGGCCAGCAACAAGGTGGCAACAACGGTGGCGACCAAGAAGTGACTGATGTTGACTTTGAGGAGGTAAAGTAATTTGACTTATAATTGTAGCGTAAGAGTTCTATATGGGCTCTTACGCTTTTTTTATGTAAAAAAGGATGGACTACAGTAAAGCACAAATTGATGAGGCTTGGAATAAGGCTACAATTGATGAAAACAATGACCCTAAAATATGGCGAAAAGATCCATGCGGTGCGTGGATTAATTATAATCAATATGGAAAACAAAGTGAATATGGCTGGAGTATAGACCATATAATACCTAAAGTGTTATTTAATAATAATGATTATGACTCATCATCATGCAATAGACGTGCAATGCACTGGGAAAACAATCTTAAGAAAAGTGATGATTTTCCTGAATATAAATGCATTATAATGAGCGAAAATGTCCATAATATAAGAAAGGAAAATACAAAACACATCAATGAGCAAACAATCACAAGCTTACTCAAGGAATTTTCTGGATTAGATTCTTACATTCAAAAGCACAAGAATGAATGGATAAGTATATATGGTAAAGAGAAAGTTGAACAATGGATAAGAAAAAAATTGTAAAAAAGCGCATTTTTGAGAATCTGTCAATTGTTTACACCTTGTTTAGAACTAAATAAAATAAAAAGAACATTTCAAGATAAACAATATGAATGATGCATTTATATCTATAATAACGGATTATCTAAAAGACAAAGACTCCGATTACGCCTTAATGATAAACGGAGCGTGGGGCAGTGGCAAAACCTATTTCATAAAAAACACTCTTAAAGCAAAGATAGAGAAGGTTGAATGTCCTATTCAAAAAGATAATGACAAGAAAAAAACGTACCAACAAATCTTTGTAAGTTTATACGGAGTAGCATCAATTGACGAAATTAAAGAACGCATTTTTTATGCATTAAACCCTACTTTCAAATGGCTTGAAATTGCTTCAAACAAAATACTTTCAGCGACAGAAGCTATTCCTGCTATTGGTAGTGGTTTAAAAAATGTACTATCGTGCAACAATAAAGAGAAAGAAAAAATCAGAAATGCTATTGGCAATTATGTTGATAAAGTATTTTTTTTTGATGATTTAGAGAGAATTGACAAAAACAAAATTGATATTCAATCTGTTTTAGGATATATCAATTCATTGACAGAGCATAATCATTATAAAGTTATTGTAGTTGCAAATGACGAAGTTTTAAAGGATGACTATAAACAATTCAAAGAAAAAACCATTCGGTTTTCTTATCATCATTGTCCAGAAATGTCAGACATATTCGATAATGTTTGCGAAAAGTATAAGGAAAAGTACAAAGATTTTTTAAAAAAGCAAAAAGAATTTATATTGAGCATTATTAGTGCTGGTAATTGTAGAAATATAAGAACCCTGATTTTTGTTACAGATGTGTACCAAAAGTTATTTGAACAAGTTGATGGAGAATATTCCAATGAAATAAATCGCTCCTTACTACTCCCTTTTACGATAACTACTATCGAAGCAAAAAATGGACACACAAAAGAGGAACTAAAAGATGTGTTACAATCGATTAACTCACCTTCATTTATGGATTTTTTGCCAAACCATAATCAAGACAGCAATAAACATACTACACCCAAAGAAGAGTATGAACAAGAAATCAATGTCAAGTACGATCGTTTTAAGAGCAGTCATGTAATTCAGTTTTACAATATATTATTTGATTTGATTTATGATGGCTATGCTTCACCGAAAGATTTGAAGATTATAATTTCAGAACTAAGAAACGATTATCGTGCCAAAATAGAAACAGAAGAGGTTAAACTTATCAAGCAGATAATCAATTGGACACAAATACCAGATGACGAGTTTACAAATGTAATAGATAATGTAAAAAGCACTATTGTTTCGGGAAATAAATATTGTGTAGCTGATTTATTGAGGATTTATGCAGCATTTGTTCAAATTGAAGCTATGAACATAGATGGTTTTACATTGTCGGATGCTGATAGCAGCGCCTTCAAAGTTGCCGTTGATAATTCTATGAAAGACCTGCCTTATAATAGTATACTTGCTTTGCAATTACCCATATGGGGGGAACATAACACTGATGCAACAAAATATAATGAGTTGCGGCAATATGCACTTGATATCAATGAGAAAAATAAAGAAAAAAATAGGTTGAGCGAAAAGCTTGACGTATTGAATATGATAAGGAATAATGATATTGAAAAATTTAAAAATTTCATATCAGAAATCAATAATAGATTTGTTTTTATGGAAATTAAACCCAAAGAAATAATCAATTCTATTTTATCTACAAATGCGGGAATTAAGCAAGTTCTCTTATGGGGATTAACTGTTTTTTTCCCAGAATCTCTAACAAATCCATGTGAAAACGACCTCAACTATATAGAAGAACTAAACACAGAATTAAGAAATTACTTAAATACGCAAACTATAAGAAAACCCAGTTTAGCTAATTTGTTTCGAATACAAAAATATCTCATTCATGTTAGTTCACTTTATAAAACAAGATTAAATATTCAATAATAAATACTTTATTTCTGCCGTAAACAGAGCCCAAAAACACAACCTTCATTTATATATAAATGGAAGTATATTTATGGAATTTCGTCAAATCCCTCAAACAATTTATCTGAATCAATTCTGGAACTGATACGTTTCTTGCCACCATCAATACTATCATAGGTTACTATTCGCCCAAAACCTTCTACCCAATAGCTTGTTTCTTTATGTTTATGTGTTACTTTATTTATTGTATAAGTGGCAGTTTTTGTGATTTTTATGGCTTTTGTTCGTTCGTTACGGAACATAACAAATACATATTCTGATTTGCAGGAAATTTTATCTCCTCTGTCAGTCTCTGACCATACGTAAGGCTTGTCTTTTGCTGGAAAGGCAAACAGCGTTATCTTATCTTGATATTGTGTGCTTCCTGTTAAAGCGTTTTGACGAAGTTGAACATTCGATATAACAGCATTGCCTTCTGTGTTATATTGGTAAATATTTTTTGCTGAAAGCATGCCTATACCAATATATGTTTCTTCAATAAGATAATTATCAAAATGCTGTGATGTAAAACTGAACTGACTAATAGCTATGGTTTTCCCCTCTGAATCCAAAGAAAGAAATGTTCGACAACCAAATGGATACATGTAGTCTCCAAAGTTGTATTCCTGCGCGTTTGTTGGCAATACAATTATGACAAAAAGGAGTACAATAAGTTTTGAAAATATTTTCATATTCTATTTTTATTTTTTTCAAAAATACAGAGAGACAAAAATGTATTTGATTGCAATTTGTAGTGGATATCTTAACAAATTGTCGTGAAAATCACGACAATCGTTTATTTTCGTTTTTGCTCAAAATAGTCGGACAATAGGGCGAAAAAATTGTATTCAAGAATGTTGGAAATTCGAAGAAGCAGTTCGGTGTCGATATATTTCTTTTCGAATATGAGGTACACATTTGTCCTGCAGCAGTGCAACTCGTTCGCCAACCAAGCCGCACTCCGTCGTTGTTTTGTAAGTTCTTGCTTTATAGCATGACCTATATGTATATCGAAAATATTTTCCATTAAAAAAGGCGTCAATTGTTCGCTTATTTGCCTGTATATCTCGAGGTTACGACCAAGTTACCTTTGCACAACAAGCACGAATCAATTCACGCCACAACGTGAACTTCGCCTCGTTATTCTCGTGCATGAAATTTGGTCGTATTTCGAGAAAAGAATAAAAAGCGTAAAGCTCAAAAATTACTATGTTACAAATATTTTATATCATATTATTTGTTTTTGTTTTGTAAAAATAGAAATAAAATGTGAGTTTGGAAGAAAGAAACGGAAAAAATGAATGACAAGGAGGGTGGTTTAAAGAATAATTAATGAAAGAGGGATTGTATAGTTTCCAAAAATAGAAGATTTACGCCTATGAAATGATAAAAATAACAGAATGCAAATGTTTTTGTATAAAAAGATTAAGACGTTTTTATAATTCTCCATAAATTTATATTTATCTCCCCACCCCCTTATTTTGCGAATAATCTCAAAAAAACGCAACAAAAATCACCTTTGTAATATATTATGTATCAATGAATTGTGAATATGACCGATGCCGAATTTCACCCCTCAGAAAAAATTATTATACTGATAATGATTGATAAAAAGGTAATGGTTTACTCAAAGAGGACTGTTTAGATTTATAATCACAGATTGTCTATGGTAAGTTTTTCATAATAATAAAGACGATTGTTTTGTTCATAATAGCATCGCTTTTACTCCACCAATTTCAACTTGTCTTCAATATATCTCCTATACGAATCCTTCAAATGTTCGGGAAGGAAGCTGTTGGCTAAGAATTCGTTCCATTGAGGGTGGCAGTTTATGAATTTCTGAAAGATATTTGCAATGGTTTTGGCGTTGAGGTTGAATGCAGACATAGCCGTTACAAAATCAGTTTTGGTCAGTTTTCTTTTTTTGCCATTTAATGTCAATGCAAGTTCGTCAGCATCCTGTGGCATTACGACTTTTGTATTCAGCAAATCGTATGCAGGAGTAAGTCTATAACCTTCGGTTTGCTTGTAAAGAGAGTAGTTTTTCAAATGCATATCGGCATTCCCAACAATCCACGAAAATACAACCTGTTCAAAAAAAATCACAAGGTCAAGATTGGGCGCAGAAGAATATGTAACGATTGCTTTTGCGATTTGCTCATAGCTGCCCCTATATTTATGTTCCGTCAACCGTTGGGTAAGTTGACACATATCTTCCATAGGTATTTTCCCACCTTTGTGCGTACGATCAATTCTTCGAGTGATATATGCAAGTTCCCCATTTTGAAAACGTATGAGCGTATGAGGAACGGTCTGTATGTTTGCAATTTCTGCCAAATGCATTGTCGCATCTTCCAATTCGGGCAGACATTCATATTGTTCGGTTTGAGGTTTTAGAATAAATCGTCCCCAGAGTCCGACAATGGTAAAACGCTGATTCCCAGTTTGTAAATCTTTTGTCAAATCCAACGACAATTTTGCCTGCACACCTGGCACCGTGGTTTGCGAACGAATAATTTGTTGTGCCAATTCGTTTATGTCAGCTCGTGTATATGGTAGCAAAGGAGCTTCTTTTGTGCCAAAGATTCTTTTCGCACAAGATGGGTGAAAGTCAGTTTCGCCGTTAGCAAGTTCTTTATAACAATATAAACATTTACTCATAATCGGTTTTATTCGTTTTCGATTGGCACAATGCTTACCGCACCTATGCAATCGCGACAGCAAGCGAGTAGCAGAGACATTCTGTCTCGTTCCTGGATTTTCCAGTTTTTTACGGCTATGTCGAGTAGCCATCCTTCGGGTATTAAGCCGTCAAAAAAAGGGAAAAGGGTGGAACTTACATATTCTTTGTCGGTAAGCGGCAGTGTTAAACTGATTGGCTCCGCATTTGGCGATGAAATATATGTATGATTGTAACTGAAAGAAAAACCATTTTCGTCTTCTTTCAAAACACCTGCAAGCGAATCGTACATATACACATTGGCTTTTTTCATTCTTCATCGTTTTTTAATTCAACAACTCCCAATTTTGAGTTGAACAAATGCAAAAGTTGGTCAACTTTGTCCATTTGAAGACTCGTTTTCCCTTGTTCAAGATCGCGAACGAACCGCAAACCTACACCTGCCTTTTCTGCCGTTTCCACCTGCGTCAGCCGATACCGCTTGCGAGCATTTTTTACAAAAGTTGATAATTCACTACTCATATTCGTTATTTTATACCCGAAGGGGTGTAAATTTTGTCAAAAGTATAATTTTTTTTTAATTTATATTAATTCGGGTATAAAATTTTAAGATACCACAGAAAATAAGCAAGATTTATACCCGAAAAGGTATAAGAGAACCTTACGAGAAAATATAGTTGTTTACGGGTGACAAGGGGCATTGGGAAATAATATTTAAATAGAAAACAAATTGATAGAATGTTTCAATCTCGGTTGAAGGCAGAACAAGATGGGCAGGAGTTGAACTGAAAATTCTAAATTTTACGCTCAGTAGTAATTTTCACCGAAAAAATTTTACGCTCAGAGAAATTTGTTTGCGTAATTTGTTCAAATGGTACACCTTCCAATGCGTTGACCAAAAGATAGGGAGGGTGGCGGGAAGTTTACATTTTTTTGTATTTTTGTGTTGTAAAAACAAGAAATCCTTTTGTGGAGAATCTTATAATCATAAGAAAATGAATGTATTAACAATTCGAAGAGAAGTTGAGGAACGTGATGTTATATCCGTTTTAGAAATATTTAATATTCATACAAACGAACGCACTGTTGTTGCCACGTTTGATGAACTGATAGAAGCACCCAATTGGCTGAAAGATGGAAAAACGTTGTTGTTCAACGGTCATGGAAAGTTGTTTACATATAATATCGAGACACACGAAAGACGTGAAGTTAATACCGGATTCTGTACGCAGTGTAACAACGACCACGTACTTTCTCCCGCTCACGACAAGGTAGCTGTGAGTCATCACACTATTGAAGACGGACAAAGCCGTGTGTATGTGATTCCGTTTGCAACGGGTAAGCCGGAACTTATTACTCCCATCGCGCCAAGTTACTTACATGGCTGGTCACCAGACGGAAAGACATTGGCGTATTGTGCCGAACGCAATGGTGAATATGATATTTACACCATTCCCGCTTGTGGTGGTGAGGAAAAACGTCTGACAACGGCGGAAGGACTCAATGACGGTTGTGAATATTCTCCGTGTGGGAAATACATCTGGTTCAATAGTGTACGCACTGGCCTGATGCAGATATGGCGTATGCGTACCGACGGCAGTGAACAGACCCAGATGACATTCGACGAAAATAGCGATAGTTGGTTTGCACACGTTTCGCCTAACGGGAAACACGTTGTGTATATCTCATACAACAAAAACGATATCAACCCTGGTGACCACCCAGCAAACAAAAACGTGGAAATACGAATGATATCGCCAGAAGGTGGGGATTACACCACTCTCGTAAAACTCTTTGGAGGGCAGGGGACTATCAATGTAAACAGTTGGTCTCCCGATAGTACGGCATTCGCGTTTGTAAGTTATAAGATGAAATAGCTTCTTTCACATATATTTCCATGCGAAAGAAACAATGTATGATGTAACGTTTATTCTCCCGTATCATCCGAAAAATCTTGCACGCAGCAGTACTTGTACGTAGAGTGTGGGCGGATGGCAACGCCAATTCGGTTGTATTTTGCCGATAGTATGTTTTTGCGATGTCCGAGTGATTCAACTCCTTGGTCAACAAGCAACTGACGAACAATGGCAAGCGCTTTTCCGTTACCGGCAGCAATGTTTTCTGCCATGGTACCACTGTTATAATACTGTCGCACTCTGTCGAATGTTTTCGTGCCGTCTGAAGATGCATGTTGCACCAATCCTTTCGGACCTATGTCTTCGGCGTGTGCCGCCGAGGCCTTGCACAATTGCTCATTGGGATAGAGCATTGGAACGTCTTTGGTCGTGTCGAGTGTCTCTACAAGCGATTTCTCATAACTGTTGTCGGAGTCTCGTATATCAAGCAATGCGTCGCAGAAAGCCTTGCCGTCAAGACGGGCAAGGTTACAGAAGAATATCACATCTCTTTCGTCGTCTGTCAGGTATGAAACCTCTTTTGCCGTGTTGGCCATATCCTGTTGTTCTTGGGTAAAGTATTGGTCAACAAGTTCTTGAACACTTTTTTCTTCCTCTATTTCGGGTTCTTCAATGATTTCCTCACATCCTGCCATGGTAAACAACAGAAATAGGGCAGATAATATTTTTTTTATAGGTACTTTCTTCATTATTTTTCGTTTTTATTCGTTCTCAAATTCCCCAAATTTTACGTCTGAAAATTTTCACAAATATAATTATTTGTAAACGCAAATACGGAAGAAAGCACGACATCTATGGAAATCCTCCACAAAAATTGTTTTTTCTTGTTGCAACGAGGAATAAAAAGAATTTCTTTTCTTTGTATGAAAAGTAAGTTGTAGTTATGAATATAAAAGATTCTCAATTTGAAATGCTTGTAGCCAAGGAACAAGTTCAATGTGTGGTGGAGGATACGCGTGAAATAATTAAATCCCTTGAAGGCGAGGTGGTTTTTGTCGTTATGGCAAATGGTGCCAATTGGTTTTCACAACGGGTGTTCGAGCATTTCCCGTCGAGTGTTTTCGATATAGAATATGCGTTGTTGAAAAGTTATTCGGGTACGAAAAGGAATTCTATCACTACGTTGTCAATGCCAGACGAGGGAAGCATTTGTGGCAAGACGGTTATGATACTCGAAGATTTCATTGATTCAGGGAAAACCATTGAATATATGATGGATTGGTGTTTGCAAATTGCACATGCGAAGCGGGTGCTCGTTTGTCCGATGTGCATAAGAGAAGGTGTTGATGCTGCTCGCTACAATGTGACAAATCATCCATTGGTGATTCCAAAGGATAAATGGATTGTCGGCTGTGGACTTGATTACGATCATTGGGGTAGAAATCTTGCGGATTTGTATTATATGATTAAATAGTTGACTTGATTATGATGTACAATCGTCCTCAAAATAGTTTCAGGAAGGATCTTTGTTCAAGTTAAAGATATTTTTCGTTAGAGAAATCCTTTTTTTTGTATTTTAGACGAAAATTTTTCACAAGTATGATGATATCAACGCGAGGTCGATACGCAATTAGAGTTATGATTGATTTGGCGGAACAAGGTTCTTCTAACTATATCCGCTTAAAAGATATTTCTGAACGTCAGGATATTTCATTGAAATACCTGGAAAACATAACGACCAGCCTTTCCAAGGCAGGACTTATTGAAGGCGTGCACGGACGTGGCGGCGGTTACAAGTTGAATCGTGCCCCCGAAGAGTATAAAATACGAGAAATATTGACCGTGACCGAAGAATCGTTGGCTCCCGTGGCGTGCCTTGAATGTGGCGCAAAAGTCTGCGAACGGAAATCTATCTGCCGTACGCTCCCAATGTGGGAAAAATTATACAAAACAGTTTGTGATTTCTTCGATAGCTACACTTTGGCAGATTTGATAAAGAAAAAGCCAGATTTTGGGTATTTTAATGCGTCGTTGTAACCTTTGTTACACAAATACTGGCATGAACGCACGAGGTACAAAGATATGTTTTCTCATTTGGGTCTTGATTGGCTTGTCATTCAACGGTTTTTCGCAAAAGTTAAAAACCTACGAGGATTCGGTCAAGTATGACAAAAAAATGGCTGAATTTGAAAAAATCTTTGTCTCTGCCAATTTGGAGAAAAATCGCCAAAATTACGACCAAGCCCAACTGTTATACTTTGACTGCTTAAAAATTAAGCCCTCAAGTGCCGCCGTCTATTACGAATTGGCACAGGTTTGCACTGCCAAGAATAACTTCACCGAAGCCGAAGAATACGCCAAAAAGGCGGTAAAATTTTCACCCGATAATTTTGAGTATAAACGCTTTTTAGACGATTTATATGTGAAAATGGGTAAAAAAAGATAATTTTGGGAAAAATTTGTAGATGAATAGGGTATTAACATATATCGTTTTGGGCTTGTTGCTGTTTTCTTCGTGTCATTCGTCGAAAAACGTGGTGAGCGACAAAGATTTGAAACAGTTTGAGATATCTGCGTTATATGACTCTATTACAAAGCATTATGGTGATTTCAATACGGTCAAGTTTTCATTTGCACTCGATGTGAAAGGCGCAAAGGCAATTCCTCAAATCAAGGGAAATATCCGTATTAAGAAGGACAGCATTGTATGGCTTGGCGTATCGGCAATGAACATTGACGTCTTTCGTGCGGTTCTGACTCAGGATAGCGTGAAATTTTACTCCAAATTGCAGAAAACCTATTTTGGCGGGCCACTTGACTCTATCTCAAATATAACGGGCTTATCAATCGATTATAAGACAATTGAGGCTATTCTGCTTGACGAGTTGTTTCTTTGTACCCAAGGACAGCGTGTTGATACGGTTGAGTTGTTCAAGTCGTTCGATATCAATAAGAAAGACAATAAAATCGTGCTAAAGTCTCATTCGAAGAAAGAATTCAAGAAAAACGATACGATTCCCTTGTTGCAAACGTGGCAAATCGCCAATTCCAATTTGAGAATTCACGAGGTTGATATTGTTGAGGAAAGCGCGAAACTCGACAATGAAAAGGTGAAAATCAAGTTGTCATATTCCGATTTCGAGACGATTCAAAATATTTCGTTTCCGTTGAATTTGAGCGTGAAGGCAAAACTTCCGACAAAGAAAATCAACTGTGATTTGAGATACTCGAAAGTCATTTTTAACGATAAATTGTCGTTCCCGTTCAATAATCCCGATAAATATCAAAAAGTTGATTTGAAGTGAAAAAGATTCTGTTCGTCATATTTGCTTTGATTTTGTGTGTTCCGACAGAGAGTTTCTGCCAGAAAGGGAAGAAAACCGTGAAACAGGTGCAGGCAGAAGCCGCCAAAGCAAAGAAAGAAATAGAGCGAACAAGCAAGTTATTGAAGGAAACGGAAAAAAGCAAGTCAATCTCCATTGAACGTGCCACGTTGCTTGGGCAACAGATTGTTGAGCGTAGGAATTATGTGAATTCTCTGCAACAGGAAATTGAGTTTATCGAACAAGACATTTTTGCCACTAATTCCCAAATACACACGCTTACAACCAAATTGGAGGAAGTCCAGAAAGATTACAATCAGACGTTGTTCACCTTGTACAAGGTCAATTCTCAGTATGAACAACTGATTTTCATTTTGTCGGCCGACGACTTCAATCAGGCATACAATCGATTGAAATATTTGCAGTATTACTCCGATTATATGATTCAGCAAGCGGAGCGAATCAAGACGTTGCAAGACAGCCTGAACGCCCGAAAATATGATCTGGAGAAAATGCTCACGAAAAAGAAAAATCTTGTTTCTGAAAAGCAGTCCGAAGCCCGTAAATTGGAGCAGGACAAGTATTTGGAAGACGTAACCATAAAAAAACTAAATGCTCGTCAGCAGGATTTGAAAAAGAAACTTGCCGAGAAACAAGCACTTGAACGTAAGTTGAATAAACAAATTGAAGCGTTGATTAAGGCTGAACTTGAGGCAAAACGCAAGGCGGCCGAAACAAAGAATAAGACCAATAATGCAACGACGGTAAATACGTTGACGCCAGAGGAAAAACTCGTGTCGAAGAATTTTGCCGAAAACAAGGGACGCTTGCCGTGGCCGACTGCTACGGGAAAAATCACGGAACATTTCGGACGCCATAAACATCCTACGTTGGAATATGTTGAGGTTGAAAGTAATGGTATCTCAATAGCCACTACGAAAGGTGCCCGTGCTCGTGCTATTTTCGATGGCACAGTGTCAAAGGTTGTTCTTATTCCGGGTCGAAACACTGCAGTGCTTATCAAACACGGAAATTACTACACGGTTTACGATAACCTTGTGACTGTCAATGTGAAAGCAGGACAGCAAATCAAGGCAAAACAAGAAATAGGCACTATCTACACCGACCCGGAAACTAATTCTACCGTTTTGCAATTGCAAATTTGGAAAGAACTCGAAAAATTGGATCCTGAACAGTGGCTTTCGAAATAATGCCTATGGAGAAATCCAATATCAATATCATTCTCAATGAGTTAGATAAATTCACCAAAAAATTTTATACCAACGAATTTATTAAAGGGCTCATTTTGTTTGTGCTGATTGGCGCCTTCTATTTCTTGATAATCACGTGTGCTGAATATTTCGCATTTTTCCCCACAACGGTTAGAACAATAGTCTTCTACGTCTCAATTGTATTGGCTCTCGTGGCGTTTGTGAAATATATTGTGATTCCGTTCGGAAAAATTCACAAAATCGGAAAAGTCCTTTCTCACAAGGAAGCGGCGGAAATTGTAACGAAGTTTTTCCCCGAAATACAAGATACGTTGCTCAACACGCTCGAATTGTCCGACGAGGCGTCGTATGCCGACAATGCGTTGGCAATTGCCGCCATAAACCAGAAAATAGCGCGATTGCGACCTATCCCGTTTGAATCGGCCATTGATTTCAAGAAATTACTGGGGTATTGGAAATATTTTGTCGCCTTGCTCCTTATTGTCGTTTTAGTGCTGGTATTCTACCCTCGCGCCATTGCTGACGGAGCAAAACGAATCGTGAAACACAATGAATTTTTTGAAAAACCCGCTCCGTTTGAGTTTTTTCTTGACAATGATTCTCTCACGGTGCTAAAAGGCCAGGATTTTACGATTATAATGCACGTAGAAGGCAAATTTGTGCCTGAACGGGTAAATATCTCAATTGGCGGGAATGTCTTTCTTATGACGAAAAAAACGGCATCCTCGTTTGAGTATGTTATTCGTGGTTGCAATAATTCCTTGAATTTTGCCTTCGTTGCCGACGAATATCGCTCCAAAACCTATCAGTTGCAAGTGTTTCCGCTCCCGCAACTGCTTGGTTTTACTATTGTTGCGACGGTTCCGTCCTATACTTTGCTTGATAATGTGACCGTAACAAACACGGGGGATTTGACAATTCCTGTCGGCACACGAATTTCGTGGACCGTGGATGCCGCCGATGCTGATTCGTTGTTTTTCGTGTCGGAAGAAAACGAACAAATCGCTTTTTTTAAAAAAGATGACAAATTTGTTCTCAGTCAACGAATTATGACGACAACACCTTATACGTTGTTTGGCAAAAATGCGTATCTCGACACGGTACAGATCATAAAATATACGTTTACCACTATTCCTGATGTTAGGCCAACCATTCAAGTTGAACAAAAACAGGATAGTTCGCAGTATTTTACCTACTATTTCAAGGGTGAGATTCAAGACGATTACGGCTTCTCTTCGTTGGATTTTGTGTATTTCTTGAACGATTCTGCTTCAAGCCAAGTACGCGTTCCTTTGGAATTTTCGCCGGCCAATGCGCACCAGCAGTTCTTTTATATGTTCGATTTCGCTCAGTTTTCAAAAGGCGATGTTGTGAATTACTATTTTGAAGTGTTTGATAATGATGCTGTTAACGGCTATAAGTCGGCACGAACGGTAACGTATGATTTCAAGATACCAACGCAGGAGGAACTTGAAAAAATGCAGGATGAGTTTTCACAACAAATCGAATCTTCGTTTAATCAATCGTCGTCGCTTACGCAAGAATTGGTGAAGGATTTCGACAAATTGAAACAGAAATTGCTCAACGAGAATCTTTCCGATTGGGAACGCAAACAGGCTCTTGAGGAAATGCGTCAAAAACAAGAACAGATAAAGCAAAACGTAGAAGAATTGATGCAATCGCTTGAACAAAAGAACGATATGCAGAATAAGTTGTCGGAACGTGACGAGGAAATTCTTCGGAAACAGAAAGAAATTGAAGACTTGCTCAATGCGCTGATGGATGACGAACTCAAAAAAATGATGGAAGAGTTTAATCAGATGATGGATAATTACAACAAAAATGAGTTTATCCGCAAATCTGAGGAAATGAAAATGTCGTTTGAAGAGCTTTCAAAACAACTTGACAGGGATTTGGAACTGTTGAACAGAATGGATGTTGAGGAATCGGTTAATCAAACGAGCGAACGCCTGCAAGAACTTGCTGAAGAACAGCGTGCATTGTCGGAACAGTTGAAGAGCGAGAAGAATTCCGAGGAAATTCAAAATAAGCTTGACGAGATATCTCGCGAATTGGAATCTATTGAGAAAAAATACGAAGACGCTCAAAAGAAAAACGAATCATTGCAGCAAAAGTTTGACTTACCAAATTTTGACAAACAGTTCCAAGACATAAAGAACGCTATGCAGCAAAGTCAGGAGGAACAGCAACAGGGGCAACGTTCAAAATCATCGAAATCAATGAAAAACGCCGCCGAGCAAACTCAGCAACTTGCCGAAAATATGCAGAATATGATGCAGCAACAAATGGCTCATCAGAATATGGAGGATATGGCGAATATGCGGCAGATTCTTGAAAATCTGCTCACGTTCTCGTTCCAACAAGAGGATTTGATGGCGCAAACGGGTAAACTCTCGTATGCCGACCCCAAATATGCCGAGGTGGCAAACAAACAAAACATTTTACAAGAGAATTTCAAGATAATTAAAGACTCGCTCTATACGCTGAGTTTACGTGTCCCGCAGATTTCGCAGTCAATCAATAATGAAATGTTCGAGATACTGAAAAACGGGAATGCCGTAATCGATAATCTTGAACAACGACAACGAAGTCTGGCGAGAGTTAGCCAGCAGTATATCATGACGTCGGCCAACAATCTTGCACTGCTTTTCTCCGAAGTTCTGCAACAAATGCAACAGCAGGCGGCACAGCAAATGGAAGGCCAGCAACAATGCCAAAATCCACGCAATAGCGGCAAGGGACAGAAACCGTCGTTCCAACAAATGAAACAGATGCAGC
>JAEEQV010000265.1:0-3653 GCA_016285445.1 Bacteroidales bacterium | reverse complement strand
CAAGGGCGACGTGAAGGCGCAACAAGGTATCAGATTCAATATCTTCCAACTGCAACAAACCTACACGGGTGACGATAGCCGTCTGAATATTGGTCCCAAAGGATTTACAGGCGAAAAATATGGTGGCGTGACATATTGGGACACTGAGGCATTCTGTTTCCCGTTCTATTTGTCAACATCACCTGAAACAGTTTCCCGAAATTTGCTGCTGTATCGTTACAAACAATTGCCCCGCGCAATTAAAAATGGTGAAAAACTGGGATTCACTCACGGTGCCGCATTGTATCCAATGGTGACGATGACGGGTGACGAATGTCACAACGAATGGGAAATCACTTTTGAGGAAATTCACCGAAATGGCGCCATTGCTCACGCCATTTACGATTATGTGACATATACGGGCGACAAGGCCTATTTGGTTGAATACGGTTTGGAAGTGCTGATTGGCATTTCGCGTTTTTGGGCTCAACGCGTGATTTTATCGCCCATCAAGCGTAAATATATGATTTTGGGTGTTACTGGCCCGAATGAATATGAGAACAACGTGAACAACAACTGGTACACCAATTATTTCGCACAGTGGTGCTTGCGATATACGCTCGAAACCATTAGTTGGGTGAAACGCGTCGCTATGGAACAATATCAGGAAATGGCGAAACGAATTTCCTTTGAGGAAATGGAAGTGCTTCGCTGGTCCGATATAGTGCAAAATATGTATTTGCCGACAGACGAGAAATACGGAATCATTCTACAACAAGATGGCTATTTGGACAAAGAAGCGGTTACCGTGGCCGACTTGCCAGCCGACCAACGGCCTATAAACCAACATTGGTCGTGGGATAGAATTCTTCGTTCGCCTTACATAAAACAAGCCGATGTTGTTCAGGGGCTTTATTTCTTTGAAAGTGACTTTGAGATGGACACGATTCGTAGAAATTTCGATTTTTATGAGGCACGCTGTGTGCATGAATCGTCGCTTTCGCCATGTATTCACTCGGTTGTGGCTTCAAAAATCGGTAATGGCGAAAAAGCATATAAATTGTATTTGCGAACGGCCCGCCTGGATTTGGACGATTACAACAAGGAAGCACAAGACGGATTGCACATTACCAGCATGTCGGGGTCGTGGTTGGCAATAGTGAAGGGTTTTGCAGGAATGCGAGTGCAACCTAATTACATTTCGTTTGAACCATATATCCCTAAAAGTTGGAAGTCATATTCGTTTACGATTTTATATAGAAATGCCGTAATGACTGTAAAAGTAGGGAAATCCTCTGTTGAAATACGCGTTTCCAAAGGTTTTGTCCCGAATCTGAAAGTGTATGGGGAAACCTACGAGGTCAAGAGTGGTGAGACGTTGAAGGTTAAGATAAATAAATAACGATTTCTGAATTGTTCAAAAAAATACTATGACGAACTATTACCCCAACATACCGTCTCCGGCGTTTATTCTCGAAGAGAAACTGCTTCGGAAGAATTTGGAGAAACTTTCGTTTGTGTCGAAAGAGGCAGGCGTTTCCATTATCTTGGCATTGAAAGGTTACGCTCTTTGGAAATCGTTTCCACTTGTGAGTCAGTATCTTGCAGGAGCAACTGCGAGTTCGTTGGCTGAAGCAAAATTGTGCGTTGACTATATGGGGTCCAAAGCCCATACGTTTGCTCCTGTGTATGCTCCAGAGGAATTCGACGAAATTGCACGATGCAGTTCGCACATCACGTTTAATTCTTTGTCGCAATTCGAAAAATACAAAGACATTTGCAAGCAATACGGTGTTTCGGTTGGATTACGTGTTAATCCAGGTTACAGCGACGTAACTACCGAAATGTACAATCCGTGTTCGCCAAATTCCCGATTGGGTATTCCTGCATCGCAATTGGCAAGCGGTCTTCCCGACGGCGTTGATGGTATTCATTTTCATGCGTTGTGCGAGAATGACTCATATTCATTGGAACGGGTTTTGAAATCGTTTGAAGAAAAATTCGGTCACTTGCTTTCGTCTGCCCAATGGGTGAATATGGGTGGCGGTCATTTGATTACGCACAAGGATTACAAGCCCGAACACGTGATTCAGTTGCTCAAAGATTTCAAAAAAAAATACGATGTTGCCGTGATTCTTGAGCCAGGCGGAGCAGTTGGCTGGCAAACAGGTGTTTTGAAAGCACGAGTGCTTGATATTGTGAACTACGGCGAGAATCCTACTGCGATACTTGATGTTTCGTTTGCCGCTCACATGCCCGATACGTTGGAAATGCCGTATCGTCCGAATGTTCGCGATGCGTTTTCGGAAAAAACAGACGGTTGTTTTGCCTATCGTTTAGGCGGAAATTCTTGTCTTGCCGGCGATTTTATGATGCCATATTATTTCAAGGAAGAATTGCACGTAGGCGACACTATCATTTTAGAGGACATGATGCATTACACCATGGTGAAAACCACCACGTTCAACGGCGTGACACACCCCTCAATCTGGATTGAGCACGAGGACGGAAACGACGAATGCATACGGAGATTTGGCTATGCCGATTTTCGTGACAGGTTGAGTTAGTGAATCAGTTGCGATTCGCTTTCGTTAAGCATATCTATTTCTTCTTCGGATTCCTCTTTCATTTTTTGTTCTTGGGCAAGATGCCATAGTCGTCCGATAAACAAGCAAAAGAAAGGTTGCAAGACAATTCTGTAACGCACCAATGCGCCAAAGTTTGCAATGGTCAGGCCGATGAAAAAGGCAAAAACGACTACGAAAATGACAATACTACTTAAAAATCCATCCTTAAGAAGAATTGAAATAAGTTTTAGTCTAAATTTCAAAATAAACCAGAACGTAAAGAGCAGAAGGATAATGTTTTCCATACCTGCAAGAAGCATAAACGGTGTTCGAGCCTCCCAAATAAATGGTCGGTACAAACCTGCAATAGTAGCGGGGAAAAATTTTGAAAGCATACCCGTCAGACTTGCATCAAATGGTCCAATATCGAAACTGTTGTTACCATAATAATCTTGTTTTAAATCGTCCTGAATTATGACGGCTTGTTCCATCATACCGTCAATTGTAGTATAATGCCCCTCGGCAATACTATCGGCATTATTGATGAAAACACTGAAAACGGCTATCAAAAGTATTGCCACAAAAGGGAAAAAAGCTACTTTGAGAAACTCACTTTCAATTGATTTTATAAATCTCGAACCTATCCAAATCAGTGTTGTAGCGAATACGACATAAAAGGCGTATGGTCGAATAGAAATAAGGATATATGCCCAAAATATGTATTTACATGCATTGAGTATGACATTCCGCTTTCGTATAAAAACATTGTAACAAGCAACGTATATTGCCAAAACACCAGCAAGGCACCATCCGTCTTTTAATAATCCCGAGCCCCAAAATAGTACCGAGGGAACATAGAACACGGCAATGGCAGAGATGTTTGCCGATTTTGGGTAGATTCTAAGAATCATCTTATAAAATCGCCAAAACGGAATAAATAATAACGTATTCATTACCATTGTCATTCCAAAATAGGAACCACATCCTAAAATATAGAACGGGATAGAGAAACGACATACTGCCCACGAGTTTGCGTCTTTGAAGTATGTAGGCCATCCTGTGTGAATGTCGAATAACGAACGCAGTTCCAGTGTCCGTTCCCCTATA
>JAEEQV010000264.1:0-3669 GCA_016285445.1 Bacteroidales bacterium | reverse complement strand
GAAGATGTGAATGAAGATGATGTTATTGACCTTGGAGATATACTTTCTGAATAAAAAAAACTTCCAAAACTAAAAAAAGCAGACTCCAACGGGTCTGCTTTTTTTATAGGTTCTTAATATTTGAATTATGCAATATTCGTGAAAACTGCCTGAACGTCGTCATCTTCTTCCAGACGGTCTATGAGTTTGTCAATGTCAACCATCTGTTCTTCCGAAAATTCCTGAACATCATTCGGAATGCGTTGCAGTTCGGCTTTTATAAGTTCTAAATTATTATCTTCCACTGCTTTCGCCATATTACCAAAATCCTTGAAATCGGCATACATTATTACTATGCCTTCTTCATCGTCACATTCAATTGATTCCAAACCCGCATCAATAAGGTTCAGTTCCAATTCTTCCAAATCCATTCCTTCTGTTTTCTTGATTTGAATGACTGCCTTGCGAGAAAACATATATTCAAATGAGCCAGAAGGAGCAAGCGAACCTCCCAATTTGTTGAAATATGATTTTACGTTTGCCACCGTTCTTGTCGTGTTGTCGGTTGCACACTCCACTACAATCAACACTCCGTGAGGTCCTTTTCCTTCATAAACAACCTCGGTGTAGTTTTCCACATCTTTGCTTGAAGCACGCTTAATTGCAGCATCAATATTGGCTTTTGGCATATTTTGAGCCTTTGCAGTCATAATAGCCGTACGAAGTTTGGGGTTCATTGACGGATCCGGGCCACCTTCTTTTGCCGCTATCGTGATACTTTTTGCCAATCTTGGAAATAGGCGGGACATTGTTCCCCAGCGTTTCTCCTTTGCTGCTCGTCTATATTCAAATGCTCTTCCCATACAATTATTTATTTTTCAATCTATATTTCATCGTCTTCTTCATCCCCTTCGTCTTCGTCATCGTCTTCTTCGTCATCGATAGCAATATCATCAACAACATCGTCGTCAACCTCTTCATTCAATTCATCTTTCAACTCTTCGGGTTGTTCGATTTTGTCCAAATTGAGATTTGACAAATCATCGTCATCACTATTATCTATCTGAGATTCAATAAACTGATCCATACGAACCATATAGTAACGATCTTCTGTTTCAAGTGGTAACGCAAATCGTTCCATACCTGTTTTAGGATCCGTGTAGGAAATCAAATCTTCCGCAATATCAGAAAATCCGTTAGGATACATTTCGTTGATTTGCTCTTGCAAAGCTTTGTCGAGTTTATCAAAGTCTTTTATAACTCTAATTTTAGATGTTGGTTGCATAAAATTCTCGTTTACAATTTGTGTCAAAAATATAAAATCGTTCTAAATAACAAGTGTTTTGACGAAAATTATCTTTGTATTTCAGTAATTATTTGATTTGCCAAGTCATTTGCTGCTTCAAGTGTCGCACTTTCGGCATAAATTCTAATGATAGGCTCGGTGTTTGACTTGCGTAAATGCACCCAACCGTCGGCAAAGTCAATCTTAACTCCGTCAATCGTGTTGACTTGCTCATTTTTGTATCGTTCGGCAACGTTTGCAAGAATTGCGTCAACGTTTGTTTCGGGAGTTAATTGGATTTTATTCTTTGAAATCACATAGTTAGGGAACGTTTTGCGCAATTCGGAACATTTTTTCCCTGATTTTGCAAGCAAACTCAAAAAGAGAGCTATGCCTACCAAAGCGTCACGTCCGTAGTGAATTTCAGGATAAATCACGCCACCGTTGCCTTCGCCACCAATCACGGCGTTGGTTTCTTTCATTTTTGTCACCACATTCACTTCGCCAACAGCAGCAGCGTTATATGACTGACCATATTTTTTTGTCACATCGGCCAATGCACGTGTTGACGAAAGGTTGCTGACGGTGTTGCCCGGCGTATGTTGGAGAACATAATCGGCAACAGACACGAGCGTGTATTCCTCTCCGAACATGGTCCCGTCTTCGTTGATAATGGCAAGACGATCAACATCGGGGTCAACCACAAAACCTACGTGTACATTGTTATTTTTAATGGCTGTTGCAGTTTCCACCAAGTTTTCGGGAATTGGTTCAGGCGTGTGGGCAAAGTGACCAGTCGCCTCGCAGTTTAGTTGAAGAATATTTTTTACGCCAAGTTTTTGCAACAATTCTGGCAAAATCAATCCACCAACGGAATTCACGCAGTCAATAGCAACAGTGAAATTCGCTTTCTTGATGGCCTCAACGTCAACCAGTGGCAAAGCCAACACTTTTTCTATATGCTTATTATTATATGTATCGTTGTTTTCAATACAACCAATGGAATCAATGTCGGCGTAAGTGAATTGCAATTTCTCGGCACGAGCCAATACGTCGTTTCCTTCAGCGGCATTCAGAAATTCTCCTTTGGTATTGAGTAATTTCAACGCATTCCATTGTTTGGGGTTATGACTTGCCGTGATAATGATTCCTCCGTCGGCATGTTCTTCGGTAACGGCGATTTCGGTAGTAGGCGTCGTGGCAAGACCTATGTTTACCACTTTAAAGCCAAGAGCAACAAGTGTTTGCATAACAAGGCTGCTCACCATGTCACCCGAAAGACGCGCATCGCGACCAACGACGATTTTATTCGAACCATTTTTTACGTTATCCTTTACCCACGAACCATAGGCTGAAGCAAAGGCGATAATATCAACAGGAGTGAGATTGTCGGCTGTTTTTCCGCCAATTGTCCCACGAATACCAGAAATAGATTTAATCAAACTCATATTCAAATATTTGTCGGCAAAAATCTTAAATATTTTTATTTGACAAAGAAAATCAAAAAAAATTTTCTCAATTGTGAATACTTTGTCGTTTTTGGTTAAAAACTTTGCAAAAAACAGTAGTTTTTTTTATATTTGTAGAACTAAAAAATTTGAAGTATGAAAAAATATGTTACGCTTGTTTGTGCTTTAGTTTTGTCGGTTATGGCATTTGCACACGATTTTATGGTTGATGAGTTGTATTATACAAAACAAGGCGATAATACGGTCAATATATCGTTTAAAGGTGCCTCTTCTGCGAGTTCGATGGTGTATAGTGGTGATGTGGTCGTGCCAGAAACTGTTGAATTTGAAGGAGTTACTTATACAATTGTTGGAGTTGACGATGGCACATTTAATTATTGTACGAACTTGACATCGGTGTCGTTACCTAAAACAGTAACTTCGTTAGGTACAATAATTTTTGAAGGTGATAATAAACTAACTTCTGTCGTTTTAGGTTCTCCATCATCAATTGGTAATCAGAATTTTAACTTTTGTTCTGCTTTACAATCTATAACGATTTATTCTACAACTGTTCCAGAGACAGGTAATAAAACTTTTTCAGGGTTGGATAAATCACAAATTACTATAAAGATACCTGCTGGTACAAAAGCGGCGTATGAGGCAGACGTAAATTGGAACGGTTTCATTTTCGAAGAAATGCAAGCCGAAGGCGGTGAAGAAGGTGGAAATGAAGGCGGCGAAGAAGGTGGAAACGAAGGTGGTGAAGAAGGCGGACAAGAGGGAGGCGAAGAAGGAGGTCAGGATGATAATCCGCAATCGGCAGTTTCGTCGTTGACAAATAATTTCAATATCTCCGTTTCGGGAAATGTGATTTCTGCTTCTCAAGTTGTCATGGTTTACAATGTGTTATGCTGTTTTGAAGGCAAAGGATACTCCTTAACGGTTCCGAAAAAC
>JAEEQV010000008.1:0-18766 GCA_016285445.1 Bacteroidales bacterium | reverse complement strand
AACAAGTTTTGTCTCCATACCGATATAACTTACCTCAATGGCAGCAGCGTCGTTAGGAATTTCAAGCACAAACGAACCGTCAATGTCGGTGAATGCGCCATAACTTGTGGGAATGTAGTTTCCCGCATCGCCTTTTAGCATTGCAGCAACTGTCGCCGCAATTATCGGTTCCTTATTTTGTGCCGATGTTACCTTACCTGTAATTTCACGTGTCTGACCAAACGTGCAAACACAAATGAGTGTGAGTATAAAAAGAGTATAAAAACGCTTCATAACGATAATTTTCAATGCAATAATACGATTTTTCTTGTAATATAAATTGATTGTCTTGTTTTTTCGTTTTACTCTCTTACAAATAATATAAAATATTTGTTTGTGTTCTAATATTTTATTTTGAAATAGTCAAGCAAGGCTTTGTAATTGTCTTGTGCCGATAAACATGTATCACGCAAAAAACCATTGACGCGTCCCCAGTTTTGCAAGCCACGATAATAGAAAAAACGAAGGTCTTCGGTAATGATAAATGGGACAATATTGTACTGCAGGCATTGCCAAAACAGCAACAAACGACCTATTCGCCCGTTTCCGTCTTGAAAAGGATGAATACGTTCCAATTGCACATGAAAATCAAGAATGTCGTCAAAATCAATTTTTTTGCTGTTGTATTTTTCAAGCAATTCTTTCATTTTTTTATGCACCTCTTGTGGAGGTGTTGTTTCTTCTCCACCCACTTCATTGGGCAGTCGCTTGTAGTCGCCTACGGCAAACCATTGTTTTTGGCTATTGGAGGTGTTGTTTTTCAATATGCAGTGTAATTGTTTTATGTGTGATTCGGTAATCTTCTCGGCGGCATGGTCTATTATGTAATCAATGCAACGGAAATGGTTTACTGTTTCCAGAATGTCGTCAATCTTTGTGTCTTCTGATGTAATACCAAGCGTGTTCGTTTCGTAAATATAACGGGTCTGCTCTTTTGTCAAGCGGCTTCCTTCTATATGGTTCGAGTTATACGTAAGGTCTATTTGCGTGCGATGATATATGCCACCTTTTAGTTTCGCATCTTTTTCTTCGCGAAGACGCTGTAGCAATGGAGATATTTTACATTTCCCTTTTTGTGGCAATGTAGCATTTTTAGGAATATTCCACGTTTTTCCCGTCAAAAATGCACCGTCAATCTTGCCCAAAGAACAATAATTGCGAACTGTACGTGGGCTTACACCATATTTTTCAGCAAATTGCAGAACAGAAATGTATTCCATACTATCGGCACATTTTTACGTTAAAAATCATTACAAAGATATGATTTTTGCCGATAACGGCAAGAAATGTTTGATTAATTCGTCAATTATCTATACGAAAACTCTTCTACAAAAATTGACTTAAAAACGCTTGAAGAATTCGCAACAGCAAATAATATGTCAATCATCGATGTAATAACGTATCCTAAAAAATACGTTGACAAAGATGAAATTGCGAACATTGATAATATAGAAACATCTATACAAATAAAATTATCCTCTTCGCAAAAAGAACAGGTATTGAAAATGCTATTTGGAGAAAAAGCAAAGTATTTGAAATAAAAAAAGAGAGATGTTACAAAAACATTTATCTCACCAATGGAAGCGAGATTCGGAATGTGGTTCCTTTGTCGATTTCCGAAGATTTCACCACAATCTTTCCGTGATGATATTCCTTCACAATACGTTGTGCAAGACTCAGTCCAAGTCCCCAGCCACGCGATTTTGTGGTGTAACCGGGTTGGAAAATCGTCTTGAACTTGTTTCGGGGAATGCCTTTTCCCGTGTCGGAAATGTCGATGCAGACCAAATCGTTTTCTTGGGAAATCTCAATTGTGAGGATTCCTTTCCCTTGCATTGCGTCGATGGCGTTTTTCCAAAGGTTTTCGATAACCCACGCAAAAAGCGAGGTGTTCAAATTTGCATACAATGGTTCTTCGGGTGCTATAACGTTGGAAATCACCGTCTTGGCAGTGCGATTTTTCATATAATTAATGGCGTTCAATGTGGTTTGAACTACGTCCTCGCGAGTAAGATTAGGAATTGAACCCACTTTTGAGAAACGTTCGGCAATTGTCTCCAAACGATGCACGTCTTTATCCAATTCACTGATGATATTTGGGTCTAATTCCTTCATTTTCAATATTTCTGTCCATGCCATCAACGACGAGATAGGTGTTCCCAACTGATGAGCAGTTTCCTTCGACATTCCCACCCAAAGTTGATTTTTCTCGTATTTTTCAAATGAATGAAACGTAAAATAAACAATCATTGCTAACAAAATAGTAATAACTATTAGTAACAATGGATAATACATCAGATTTGAGATTAGAACGGAATCCTTATAAAAAAGATAACCAACTTTTTCTTTGTCAAGTAGAATTTGTATCGGCTCGTTTTCCGACATTTCTTCTTGCACATACGTCTGTACCGATTCACGTTTGATTTTCTTCAAATCCTTCTCCGAGAGATTTCCGTCGGCAAGAATTGTTGTCGTGTCGCTATTGGTAATGATTACAGGGACGGAAACGGAGTTTTGTGCCACCTCTACGATAAAGGAATGAATCATATTGTTAATCATTTCTTGAATCTCGTTAAACATTTGAGAGTCAGAGTAGTATAGATAGTTTATGACTTTCCCCTTATATGAAACCTGTAATGGTTTGTATTTGCTGAATTTTGAAAGAATGGATTCGGGTATTTTCTTACCTATCTCTATTTTTTCATCGATATTCATTGTTGTTATCACTTCTTTATTGGCATCAGTAAGAATGATAGGAATATCTTTATTGTTGCTAATGATTTTCAAAAGAAACGTAAGAAATTGAGAATCTTCAACTTCCATGATCATTTGTTGCGATTCTTTCCAAAGTTCCACTTTTTGCAATTCTTCTTGTTGCAGTTTTTCAAACAATTCCGAGGTGTATTCCAAGAGATTGTTCCGTTGTTTCACGGCATCGGCCCACAGCATTACTTTTTTCCGCTCTTCCTGGCGAATGTCACGAATGGTGGAGTTGAGGAACGAGAAAATCACCGCAATGATAATCATTGCAAGACAGAAGAAAGCGAATTTTATACGGTTTTTACCATTATATCCCAAACTCATCTTAGTCCCATTCTATTTGGAAGTTTGACTCAATAGGTTTTTCTTCTTGAACGTCGTCCTTGCCTCCATTATTGTTATTGAGGATGTCTTTCCACTCCGACTTTTGATTGTCAATTCCTTTTTTCACGTTTTCCTTCGATTTCTTGAAATCGTAGTCAATATCGTATTTGTCGGGGTCGCCATGGATTTTGATAGGAACTTTTACGTTGCCGTCGGAATTTTTCTCTATCTCGCCAAAATCTTCGGTATCCTTGTTCTTGTTATGAAATTTGGTTGACAATGTCTTTTTCAGGAACAACGTTACATAATAGTAAAATTGGTTGTTTTCAATGTTGTGGGTGCCTGCAAATGACATTTCAAACGCGTTGGTCATCACTTTCATATCGGGAATGTACAACGTGTCGTTTTTCACACGAAGCGTGTTTTTCAAAGTAGAGAACGAAACGTTGGTAAATTCTTCCACCATTTTCATTTTCTTGCCAATTTCCACGAGCGTTTCCACATTGTTTACCGAACCATCCTCGATAATCACGTCGGCCAAAGCGTCAATCGTGGGATAGAGAGGATTATATTCTTCGTCGAAAATCGCCGTAAACTTGAAAATCCCCGAAAGCGAGCCGTCAATTTGTTTGTCGGTGATAACGGTCTGGTCAAAATTGTCAAACGTCGTGAATATTTCCCGTGCCGACATTTTTGAGATGCTTCCTTCGGCCGTGCATCTCGTCTGACCATTGGGCAAATCGGTCAATCGAACTTTGCCACCCACAAACTTTCCTTGCAACGTGGAGGCGTTTATTTCCGAAAGTTCTATGTAGTCTTTCGCCAAAGTAATAATTGTGGCTGCATTGGTGAGGTGATATGGCTCATAATCCAATCGTTTTGCCTCGAAGCGGATGCTACCCAACAAACTTCCCGTTGATTCCGACGAGGCAAGATATTTTTCATAATGTTCGTAAAACGGCGTAAGATTGATGCTTTCGCACGAACAATTCAGATTACAGTGTGAATTAACATCGTCGAACAAAATATATTGTACGAAATCAGACGCTTTCCCTTGCATAGTGAATGGTTGTCGTTGCACGTTGCCCTGCACGCTGTCAATTGAGATAGTTCCGTTGGTGAAACTCAGTTTTCCCGAAACATTGTCGAAATCGTATGGCGAATCTTCGGGAGCCGAGATTTTTACATCCTTGCATCGCAAATCAGCCTCAAATTTCGTCTTTTTGAAGAAATCCTTGTTGATTTCGGTTACGTCATTCAGTTTTCCGGCACCTTTCAGCGAACCGACGAAATTTCCCGAAAACGAGTAGTCTTCAATCTTCATCAGCTGTTCAATGTCGTCAATGTTCAAATTCACGTTGCCATCGAACGAAAAAGTCGGATTGTCCAAATTTGTTATCTGCAATGATTGTAACGTAAGTTCGGAACTGCCTGTGTGAATGGTAGTTGCAGGCGAAGAGTACTCAAACGTGTTGAGTTTTGAAACGTCCTTTGCCTTAAACGTTCCTCTGGTCGAAAACGCATATTTTGTCTTCTCAAACAGCACGCTCCCTTTGGTGCACGCAACGTTGCAGACCAGCTTCGGCATAGTCTTTTTTGTTATTTTGCCATCAAGCACGCCCTCCACAAAAATATCGGACTGCAGTTTGTACGGAGCAAGCGTGTCTGTAACTTTTTTCGGAAGAACATTCAATATTTTTGAGACAGTCGATTCAATATTAATGTTCAGATTGACAAGATATTCGTCATTTTTCAGCAAATTTACCGTACCGTCCGACAGCAAGAGTCCCACGGGCGTTTCCAATTTCATTTTTTGTATGACGTACATCGAACTGTCTCGAATCAGCGAAACATCGCACTTGAACGACGATTTCGGGAAATACGATTTTGCCTTGTAATTACATTCTTTATTGGTAAATGCTGCGTATGCATCTACAAAAAACTCGTCACCACGAAATTTCCCCGAAAACTTGATTTTGTCGAACCATTCCGAAAGTTTCACATCCAATGTCTTGTCGTGATACACGGCAAGCGTGTTTACAAAACGGATTTCCGACAAATCCACGAACATATCTTCGCCTGTGCTGTCCGATTCTATTGAAACATCCCAGTTGTGGCGTTTTTTTGAATCCGTAAAGTAATTGACATTGGCATCGCGCACCACAATTTCCTGTACCACATAATTTTCAAAAAGGAAATCCAACACGTTGAACGACAATAAGACTCGCTGTGCGTACAATGCCGTGTCTGTTGGTTCCGGGAACTCTTTTTTGTTGAATGTGTCTGTCGATTTCAGACATACATTATGTAATTGTATTGAAATATTGGGAATATTTCCCCACAATGAAAGATCGACTTTGCTCAGTGTAATGTCGGCTTTGATTTGCTTTCCAACCTTTTCGGTAACTACCTGCATAATTTCATCCTTGTACATATACGGAATCGTAACTGCTGCAACAATTATGAGCAACACTATGCCGGCAAGCAAAAAGCCAAATATTCGTAACACTTTTTTCATTATGGCAAATGTATATAATTTCGCGTAAAAATGATAGCATTCGACATTTCACAAAGAAAAATTACTACATTTCGCAATAATTTTTCAAAATGACCTACGAAGAGTTGTTAGAAAATTCGGAAATCCGTCTTCGCGCCCTTGAGCCAAGCGACGTTGACTTGCTGTATGCGTGGGAAAACGACACGAGCATCTGGGACGTGAGTTCCACCATTATTCCGTTTTCGAAAAACACTATTCGCAATTATATAAGCAATTCTCAATCAGATATTTACGAAGCAAAGCAACTCCGCCTTATGATTGATGACAAGTCTTCGCAATCGACAATCGGAGCCATTGATTTATATGAATTTGACCCTCATAACCGTCGTGCGGGAATAGGTATTTTCGTCATAAAAGAATACCAAAACAGGGGATTTGCCACAAAATCGCTCCAACTTCTCCTGCATTATTGCAAGACAATGCTGCTGCTACATCAAGTGTATGCAGAAGTTCCATGCAAAAACGAGATAAGTATGGCGTTGTTTGCCAACGCGGGATTTCAGCAAAGCGGGGTGCGAAAAGACTGGCTTTTGCAAGGACAAAAGTATGAAGACGTTGTGCTGATGCAAAAGATGCTGTAACAATCGATTGGTGAAATAAATTTAGATTATCAACTGAAATTTCAAGACCGAAAACAAAAAAATTGTACCTTTGAAACGTTATTTTTTGAATAGTAACTTTTAATCATTTTTGTATGCAATACGGCTATTTTGATGACGAACACAAGGAATATGTCATCACGAAACCAGACACTCCAACTTCGTGGAGCAACTATCTTGGCGATACTCGCTATGGTGCAATCATTACAAACAACGCTGGCGGATATTCATTTTTCCGCTCGTCGGTGCAAGGTTGTTTTCTTCGAATTAAATTCAACAATGTGCCGCTTGACCAACCTGGTCGCTATTTGTACATCCGCGACTGCGAAGGCACGGATTTCTGGTCGGGTTCGTGGCAACCGGTAGGCAAACCTCTTGACAAATACAAGAGCGAATGTCGCCATGGTTCTGCCTACACGAAAATTTCTTCGGAATACAGCAACATAAAAACCGAAACCTTGTATTTCGTTCCTATGGGACAGGAATTTGAAGTGTGGAATGTAAAAATTACCAACACTGGCAAAAAAGCCCGCAAGTTGCGTGCATTCACTTATGTGGAATTTGCATCGAACTGGAACATGAACGATGACAGCAACAACTTGCAATACACGCAATACATTATTAAAACTGCCTACAAAAATGGGTTCGTTGACCACGGAAGCAATTTGTATATGCCCGAAGATCCCGAAAATTTCCAGAACAAAGACCAAGCGCGTCACTCGTTCATTGGCGTTGTAGGTCAGAAAGTTACAGGTTTCGACAGCGACCGTGCCAAATTCTTGGGAGCATACCGCACGTATGCAAATCCGCAAGTTGTAGCTAACGGAAAATGTAACAATTCCCTTACCGAAGGCGACAACGGTTGCGGTACGTTGCAAGTTGATGTTGACCTGCAACCAGGCGAGACAAAGGAATTCTCCGTTGTTCTTGGTATCGGCAAGGCGTGGGAAGAAGGCAAAAAAGCAGCAAAAATGGTTGCCACGCCGGCAAAGGTTACAGCCGAATTCAACAAAATCGTAAACTACTGGCATGGCCGTATTGAAGGTCTTTCGGCAAAAACTCCCGATGCAGCTTTCAATAGCATGATAAACATGTGGAATCCGTTCAACAACCTGATTACGTATGCGTGGAGCCGTGCGGCCTCGCTCATCTACCGTGGCGAACGCGACGGAATGGGCTACCGCGACACGATTCAGGATATGCTCGGCGTTATCCACAACATTCCAGAGGAAGTTGTTGACCGTCTTGAACTTATGTTGACAGGACAAAACTCCAACGGTGGCGCAATGCCTGTGGTGAAACCGTTTGCACACAATCCGGGACACGAGGCACCGACTCCCGAAGCCGATTTCCGTTCCGACGACTGCATGTGGCTGTTCAACACGGTTCCTACATACGTGAAGGAATTGGGCGACATCAATTATTACAACAAGGTTCTTCCGTTCTCCGACAAGGGCGAAGGTACTGTTTTGGAACACTTGAAACGTGCCATCCAGTTCAACCTCGACCGTCGTGGTAAAAACGGCTTGCCGTGCGGCCTGAAAGCCGACTGGAACGACTGTCTTGTACTTGGTGCAAAAGGCGAAACGGTGTTCGTGGCAATGCAACTTCGCTATGCGTTGACAGTTTATATCGACATCTGTACCCGTTTGAACAAGAAAGACGAAGTGAAGTGGGCGGAAGGTCATTTGACCACGTTGACGAAGACCATCGACAAAGTTGCATGGGACGGCGAATGGTACGTTCGTGCTATCAAGGAAGATGGCTATATCTTCGGTACGAAGAACGATCCGTTGAACGAAGGAAAGATTTGGTTGAACCCGAACTCATGGGCAATCATTTCGGGGCAAGCAACTGGCGAACGTGCCGAAACGGTTATGAACAGCGTTGAGAAACATTTGGCTATTAAATATGGTTTAGTTTTGTGCGATCCTCCATACGAAAAGACAGAGGCATCGGTTATCAAGGCTCCGTTGTTCAACAAGGGTATGAAGGAAAATGCCGCTGTGTTCCAGCACACGCAAGGCTGGGGTATTATGGCCGATTGTATTTTGGGACATGGAAAACGTGCATTCAAAAATTACAAGAATTATCTTCCTGCCGCATATAACGAAAAAGCAGAAGTTCGTCAGATTGAACCGTATGTATATGCACAAACCACATGTTCTACCTACAACATGCGTGCTGGTCAAAGCCGTTGCCCGTGGTTGAGTGGAACGGCTTCGTGGGCATATTTCACGGCGGCGCAATACATTCTCGGCATTCGTCCCGACTACGACGGTCTGTTGATTGACCCATGTATTCCGGGATGGAAAGGATTCACGGCGACACGTAAATTCCGTGGGAAAATCGCGAACATCACCGTAAAGAATCCTAAGAAAGTGGAAAAAGGCGTGGTGTCTATCACGTTAAACGGCAAGGCAGTTGAAGGAAACGTAGTTCCATTCAGCAAGATGAAGAAGGAAAATGAAATTGTTGTGGTAATGGGATAATTTCAGAACTGAATAAAATATTTTATCTTTGTAAAGAATACAAATTGTACTATTATGAAAAAAATTCTTTTATCCTTGATGGCATTGGTTGGCACGATTGCAGCTATTGCACAAATTTCCGACGGTGTGTCGGCAACGCTCCAAAATGGTGAAACAACTTCAGTGTTTTATGGCTATGATTCCTTCAAAGATGCCGTGGCAGCCGCTCCTAACGAAGGTGGTGTTATCACGCTCTCTCCCGGTGCATTTAGTAATCCCGGAGCCATCACAAAAAGTATGAAAATCTATGGTGCAGGATTTGAAAAAGATGCGTCCAATAACATTAGCGAGACACGAGTTAATGGCGACCTGACCATTACAAGTACGGATGAATTCTCCCCTGTTGTACGTATAGAGGGAATTTACTATACGGAGAATGCTGTAATTAACGGGACGCAACTTGTAGCTAATACGGAAATAATTAAATGTAGTTTTGGTTATTTTTATAACCGAGTGGAAACAAATAATATCATCATCCGTCAATGTTATATTCGCAATTGGGTTGATGGACAAGGCAAGAAAACAACTGCCTTTGTTGTTGCCAATTGCTGGCTTCGTGGTATGGAACCAAACTTTGCGGCAGGGAGCCAGATAAGTGTTGACCATAGTATTATAGTTGATGATTATTATCGCCAGGGACCATATTATTATACTAATAATATTATTAATCCACGACATTCCTATCGTTTTTCTGCGGGTGCCACATGCTATAACAACGTGTGTAGCAACAATAAACTTGATGTAGGAGGAAACAATGTCTGTGAAGGGAATTATGATCAATCTCTTTGGACTGATTGTAAAACCTTATTCGCTGATGGACAGGATAATTGGGACTACGCTACAGAGGACGGGACACCTCGTACTTGGGAACTCGCAAATCCTGAAACATACGTAGGAACTGACGGAACACCATGTGGCGTTACTGGCGGCAATTTTCCCTGGAACCCGATACCTTCCACCCCACGTATTATCAGCACGTCGGTTGACTCGAAGAGCGAACCGGGCAAACTGAAAGTGTCTATCAAAGCTGAAGCAAGACCATTGGAGTAATTTCTCTCAAAGAGACTGACTATGAACAGAACAAAACATATAGTACTGTCCATATTGACATTGCTTTGTTGCTTGACGACAACGGCACAAGTCTCCGTTACGACGTGCGAATATTGGTTTGACCAACAATTTGACAGTCGTACTACGGCAGAAATGACAAGTTCCACTTGGAGCGAAGAACTTGACGTGGCAACGTTGTCCCCTGGTCTGCACAATGTGGCATTTCGCGTGCTTGCGGTTGACGATACTAAAACGCTCTACAGCCCTGTCGTAACTAAATTCTTTATGCTTTTTGAAACAACACCGAGTGGCGAAAATTCATTACAAACTTACGAATACTGGATAGATCAAAAATTTGACGAACGTGTAAGCGGCACAATGGACGCAAGTGGCATTGTCAATCTCGACATCGACGTTGCCTCGCTCAATCCGGGGCTTCACAACATCGCCATGCGTGTGATAGACGCCACGGGCAAGGTAAGTCCCGTGATGGTGAAGAATTTTATGCTGTTTGAAACGACGCAGAGTGGCGAGAATTCATTGTTGACTTACGAATACTGGCTTGACAGCAATTTTGACGAGCGGGAGACTGCGATTATACCTGAAGATGGCACGGTGATGCTTGACATTGATATTTCAACGCTTAACTATGGTCTGCATACATTTAATTATCGTACCATTGACAAAGCGGGACACACATCTGCCGTTGTATTCAAGTCTTTTTTGGTGACGAAAATCGAGGAACCCTCAAGACTTGTCGGTGTGGATTATTGGTTTAATGATGAACCACGTACCCGAATTGCCATAGATCCTGCCCAACAAAGCATTGATTTGGATAACATTGTCATTCCCATGGAAAACGTCAAACCACGAAGTATTGATGCGGAATATGTTTTCGACGTGGAAACGATGACAGTGACCACGAAGGAAACGATAACAGTTGGTATTCAAGTGTTTAACAACGATGAAATTGGTTCTGAAGCCATAGTTGACACGTTGGAAGATATGAGTCTTACCGTAGAGCCAATGTTTGTGGAACTTGGCAACGAGAAAACAGAAACAATAAGTGCGCCACAAGGTGGTCAGGTTCAATGTTTTAGTTATACAGGATTTGCGGAAGATTCACTCCATTGGGAAATTGCAGGAACTGACGCACAATTTGACTTCTTTGATGCCGATGGCAATCGTATTATGCTGGAAACAAAGACGATAAACGAGAAAACAGTGTTTGTAATGACAATGCCGACACCGACGGTTTATATTCTTTCGTACGGAGCAACGGAAATGGGTGATTTTACCATAAAGGTTGCCCAACCGATTGAACTGATTGTAAACGATGTTTCACGTCAATATGGCGACGAAAATCCAGAATTCACATATAGTAGTGTTGGCGCCGATGTATTGGGCGAAGTTGCGTTTGTCACAGACGCCGATATTTCATCATCGGTAGGCGAATATGATGTGGAGATAAATCTTGATGCTGTTGAAAATTCGTATGTGACGGTGAGAAATGGAACGCTGACCATTACGAAAAGTCCGCTGACGGTGAACGTGGATAATGCCACGATTACTGAGGGCGACGAACTGCCGACGTTTGCGGTGTCGTTCGATGGTTTCAAGAATGGCGAGGACGAAAACGTGCTGACAACAATTCCTACTGTAACGACCGAAGCAACGAATGCGTCTCCCGCTGGCGAATATGACTTGGTGCTCAGTGGTGGCGAAGCGGAAAATTATGATTTCACGTATTCCAACGGGAAACTCATAATTCTGTCAAAAACAGGAATCCCAATTCTTTCAATGCTTCAAATTGACAAACCGACAAACGTATATACCATAACAGGAGCTTTGATACGCCAAAATGCCACATCACTTGACGGCCTTCCTTATGGCATTTATATTGTCAATGGAAAGAAAGTGTTGCATGTAAGGAAGGAATAACTTATTTCTATGAATACAAATCATGGCCTTAACAAACATAGAAAAACATTACAACAAGCACAACGAAGACCTGCGTTTGTGCCGGCGGCACGGCATTGTGGAGTTCGAAACCACTATGTACCATCTGCATCGGTTTTTGCAGCAGGGGCAGACAATCCTTGACGTTGGAGCGGGAACGGGACGATACTGCTCAGCACTGATGGCCGAGGGTTATCGGGTGAAAGCCGTGGAACTCGTCCGCCGCAATATTGAAATGTTTCTCAAACGTGAACCCACGGCCGATGTGATTCAGGGCGATGCCAGAAATATGTCGTCGGTAGCGACGGATTTTGCCGATATTACGCTTTTGCTCGGTCCGCTGTACCATCTTATAGGCGACGACGAGAAACTAAAGGCACTGAACGAGGCAAAACGCGTGACCAAGTCTGGAGGACTGATTTTTGTGGCGTATCTGATGAACGAATACAGCATTCTTTCGTATTGCTTCGACGAGGAAAGAATCGAGGGACTTTTGGTGCAAGGAGCTGTGGATAAGGATTTCCACGTCAGAGTTCAGGAGGGGGAATTGTACGACTACGTGCGTTTGGAAGACATAAACCGTCTTAACGAGAAAGCAGGTTTGGAACGTGTCACAATCTTTTCGCCCGAAGGAGCCGCCGACTATATGCGTACCCGCATCAATCACATGAGCGACGCGACATTTGCCCGTTTCATCGAATACCAAAAATGCGTGTCGGAACGGCAGGAACTTATTGGAGCAGGCAGCCACGTGGTAGATGTGGTGCGTTGTCGTTCGTAATCCAAAATTATTACTGTGTAAGTTTTTTTTCTATAGAAAAAAAGTACATTTGCAACAAAATTACGATAGGGTAAAGGCGGAAAGGCCTCTTTGTACTATGACGATAAACGAGATTCAAGACGAGATTATTGAAGAGTTCAGTCTGTTCGACGACTGGATGGATAAGTATCAGTATCTCATTGATTTAAGCAAAAATCTTCCTATAATTGACGAGTCGTATAAGAAGGAAGATAATTTAATAAAAGGTTGTCAGTCACAAGTTTGGCTTTTTGCTGAACTGAAAGACGGTAAGGTGATTTTCACTGCCGACTCCGATGCCATTATCACCAAAGGTATCATTTCGCTGTTGATTCGCGTGCTGTCAAACCAAACACCCGACGACATTCTACAATGCGATTTGCATTTCATTGAAAAAATCGGTTTGAAGGAAAATCTTTCCCCGACCCGTTCAAACGGCTTACTTGCCATGATAAAACAAATGAAGATATACGCGTTGGCGTTTAAAGCGAAACAGGATTAGTTATGGAAGACGAAAAAGAACTCAAGAGAATTCAAGATGAGGTCGTGGAAACGCTCAAAACCGTTTATGACCCCGAAATTCCTGTTGATATATACGAGTTAGGACTGATTTATAAAATCAACTATAAACTTCCCATCGTTGAGATAGATATGACGCTCACTTCGCCCAACTGCCCGATGGCAGAGCCGTTGGTGTACGAAATTCAGACAAAGCTGAAACTTATTAACGGCGTTGAAGACGTTGCCGTCAACATTGTGCTTGAACCCGAATGGAATCAGGATATGATGACCGAAGAGGCAAAACTGAAATTAGGTTTGCTGTAGTTTCCCCTTTATAAAAAGTCTGAGTTAAATAGAACGACAATAAATGCAATTTAAGACAACCATAGACGTTCCTCATTCTTCGTTTGAGATTTCTCATATACACAAAGGAATGGCTATTGGCTCGTGTTTCACCACGAATATCGGAGGGCGTCTGCTGTCGGCAAAATTTCCCATTCTGGTGAATCCGCTTGGAACGGTCTATAATCCAATTTCTATTGCACAAACTATTGATTTGTTGCTTGGTGATATACCATTCGATGAACAGGACCTTTTTTTGGCCAACGATGTGTGGCAATCGTATTTTCTTCATACTTCATTTTCGTCGGTCAATAAACAAGAAGTGGTTCGAACATTCAATAATGTAAGGAATGATTTTTTAGAAAAATTTCAATCTCTTGATTATCTGTTTCTTACATTGGGAACAGCGTGGATATATGAATTGAACGAAACGAAGCAAATTGTGAATAATTGCCATAAGACTCCAGCATCGCAATTTAATCGACGTAAACTCTCGGTTGAGGAGTGTGTTTCCGCTCTTGAAAAATCAATTCTGCGACTGCAAAGAATCAATCCAAGTTTGCAAGTGATTTTTACAGTAAGTCCCATTCGTCATTGGAAAGATGGTGCCCACGAAAATCAGGTGAGCAAATCAACGTTGTTTTTGGCAATAGATTCTATGCAAAAATCAATTCAAAATAGTGGTTATTTCCCTGCGTATGAGTTGCTTATGGATGATTTGCGCGATTATCGATTCTACGATGAAGATATGCTTCATCCAAGTGCCGTGGCAATAGAGTATATATGGGAAATATTCTCGAAAACGTATTTTTCAAAAGAAACAATAAGTCTGATTTCTCAAATAGAATCCGTACAAAAAGCCATAAAACATCGTCCGTTTAATGTCACTAGCGATTCTTATAAAACTTTTATACATAGTACAATAGAAGATTGTGAATCTCTTTCGCAAAAGTATCCTTTTGTAGATTTCTCTGAGGAACTTGCTTTTCTGCGTGGAAAATTATTGTAATGTTCTCTTTGCTATTTTCTTTATCTTTTTTATAACAGAAAATATAAAATCAATACCTTTGTAAAAACGAAAAACGAAGAAAAATGAAGCAAATTACAGTCGGAATAGATATTGGCGGAACAAACACTGCCATTGGTTTTGTTGACAGAGAAGGAAATTGTTTGTTCGAGACGAGCATACCAACGAAAGAATACACGGAAATCGAGCCGTATATGAAAAACCTTTGCTCATTGATACAGAAAGAGTTACAAAATCATTCTGATTGTGAATTGAAGGGAATCGGCATCGGTGCGCCGAATGCGAACTATCATCGTGGTACGATTGAGGAAGCCCCGAATCTGAGTTGGAAAGGCACGGTGCATTTCTGCAAAATGATGGGCGAATACTTCCCGAATGTGAAAATAGCGATTACCAACGACGCAAACGCTGCCGCTATGGGCGAAATGATTTTCGGTGCGGCAAAAGGCATGAAGGATTTTGTCGTTATTACGCTTGGAACAGGTTTGGGTAGCGGTATTGTGGTAAATGGCGATTTGGTGTATGGTCACGACGGATTTGCCGGCGAGGTTGGTCATACTACCGTGTTTATGGACGGTCGCCAGTGTGGTTGTGGCAAGAAAGGCTGCTTGGAAACTTACGCTTCAGCTACGGGTATTGTACGCACAATGACGGAGTTGCTCTGCAATTCTCGCAAACCATCGCCGTTGCGCGATATTCCGAATAGCAGACTCACGTCGTACGATGTGTTCAAGGCATATCAAAATGGCGACGAATTGGCAAAAGAATGTTTTGACTATACAGGTAAGATTCTTGGAATGAAGTTGGCCGACGTGGTTTGCCACACAAGTCCTTCGACAATCTTCCTGTTTGGTGGTCCTGCAAAAGCAGGTGATGCCATCATCAAACCAACAAAAGAAAGCATGGAAGCATATTTGCTACCGATTTTCAAAAACAAGATTGAGATAAAACTCAGTGGTTTGATGGACAAAAACGCTGCTGTGCTTGGTGCAAGTGCGTTGGCATGGAAAGAGTTGGAGAAATAGAAGTATAAAATCCAGGAAAGTTTTTACTCAAAATGTCTGTTTTACATGCGATAACGCAAGAACAGACATTTTTTCATAATAAAAAGGCTGCCCTTGGGGAGAGCAGCCTTACAAAAAAAGTTTTAACTACTTAACAACTTTCTTTTTTAGAATCCAGTGGGTTTTCATTTCACCGTCACCTTTAACAATATAGCATTGGTCGATCTCCCAACCTTGCTGTGCCATATAGTTCATTGCGTCAATCATCGAGTTAAACGACTGAACTTTACCACTTTCGTCCTTGATTCTTTGGTCGCTGAATAGGGTTTTTGCCTCGCCGTAGTCAATAGAAACCTTTACTTTTCCCGTTAACGAGAGAAGTTTTTCATACCCAACCATGTCGCAATATACATATGTGGGATCTGGATTGCCTGCGTATGCGGAACTTACAAGAACTCCGCATAAAAATGCTATTGAAAGAAATTTCTTCATTGTACTATCGTTTGTTTAGTTCGTATTCTACAACAACCCATTCAATGTCGTATTCGTCGGCGTATGCTGCAACGGCAAGAGCAACAATCCACGAATCTTCATCATTTTCGTCAAAGAACAAGTCGATGAAATCTTCAACAGAGATTTTGATACCAAAGTCCAAAGTCTTGTTGTCCGACAAGAACAAACCGTTGTATTCTGCAGTTCCCAATGTTGCAACATTATACCCTGTGATTTTTACTCCTTCAACAGTTTGAGATTCAATATCGAAAGTGAAACCATTTGATGCTGCAGCAATTTTGTTTCCATAGAACACGTCGCCGTCGAACGACAGACGGATAGCACTTGACTGTTCGCTATCTTTTTCTACAGAACCGTTAATAGAGTTTGGCTTTCCAAACGTTTCCTCATCTTCAATCATTCCTTCGTCCGTTGCCCAATAATACGTTGTCGTACCACTGTAATTTCCCACTGCAACGTCACGTACATCAGGATCTTCTGTCTTGTCGTCGCTTCCACAAGCAGTAAATAACAATGCACCACCTAGTAATGCACCAAACATGAATAAAATACCTCTTTTCATAAAATTTAATTTTAGGTTTAAAAAATAATTTAACTTGGCAAATATATAAATTTATAGTTTATAATAACTTGTTTTTATAAATTTTTAATATAAAATAGGAAATTTTTCAGTTTGTAAATTTCAACTAATAATAATAAGGTATGGATTTACAAATCATAGGAAATACAATTCGGGAGATACGGAAAGCGCAAAAAATCTCGCAAGCTGATTTGGCGGGAGAACTGGACATTTCAATCATGGCGGTTTCAAAAATAGAACGTGGTCAGACGAATTTGTCAATCTTGCGTCTGGAGCAAATCGCCAACGTTCTTGACACATCTATATTTACATTGTTGGGCGTGGAGAAAACCGACATAAGCAAGATTGCAGTTTCGCAGGAAGTTGAATCTCTGCAAAAGGAATTGCAAATGACAAAAGAATTACTGAAAGCAAAAGATGAGATTATTGAGCTTTTGAAAAATAAACTATAGGTTTATTCCAACCATAATCTGTTCCCAAAGAAGGCGTAATAGGAGTTTTTTTTAGTCTTGTAGTAATTCGTATCATTTTTTTTGTACATTTACTTGCTTTGATTGAGCGAAATAAATCTATTTATAATTATAAAACTTATTGTATGGAACTAAAAGGATCTAAAACAGAGAAAAATCTCCAAGCGGCTTTTGCCGGAGAGTCACAGGCACGAAACAAATATACCTATTACGCATCGAAAGCAAAGAAAGACGGGTACGTTCAAATTGCAAGCATTTTTGAAGAGACGGCAAACAACGAGAAGGAACATGCAAAAATCTGGTTCAAACTTTTGCACGACGGAAAAGTCCCCGGCACTATCGAAAACTTGAAAGATGCCGCCGCTGGTGAAAACTACGAGTGGACCGATATGTACGCAATGTTTGCGAAAGAGGCTCGTGAGGAAGGTTTCGACAAAATTGCAGACCTGTTCGAAGGTGTTGCAAAAATCGAAAAGGAACACGAAGAACGATACAAAAAACTGTTGGCAAACATTGAAGGCGGTCTTGTATTCTCGAAAGACAAAGATATGATTTGGCAATGCTCAAACTGCGGTCACATCGTAATTGGTAAAAAAGCACCAGATGTTTGTCCTGTTTGCGACCACCCACAAGCATATTTCCAAGTAAAAGCAGAAAATTATTAATAACGAAAAATAAAATTATACCTATGTCAAAAAAATTCATTTGCCCTATATGCGGCTTTGTTCATGAAGGAGAAGAGGCGCCAGAACGTTGCCCACAGTGTAAACAAATAGTAACGTGGAAAGTTGTTGATGAGTCGGCAGCATTGAAATTCGTTACTGAACACGTCATTGGCATTGCAAAAGACTGCGATGCTGAAATGAAAAAAGACCTGAACGCTCACTTTATGGGAGAATGTTCAGAAGTGGGAATGTATCTTGCAATGAGCCGTCAGGCCGATCGCGAAGGTTATCCAGAAATTGCCGAGGCATTCAAACGTTACGCGTTCGAAGAGGCAGAACACGCTGCTAAATTCGCCGAATTGCTTGGCGAAGTTGTGTGGGACACGAAGACAAACCTCGAAAAACGTATGATGGCCGAAGCCGGCGCCTGCGAAGACAAAATGCGTATTGCTAAAAATGCAAAAGCACAAAATCTCGATGCAATTCACGACACCGTTCACGAAATGGCTAAAGACGAAGCCCGTCACGGTCAAGGATTCGAAGGATTGTATAAACGATTCTTCAAGAAATAAAAGAATATCTTTTTTATACGAACGGAAGTCTAAAATAGGCTTCCGTTTTTTTGTTTTTGTATACTTTTGTAAAAAAGTAAATATGAAAGACATCATTCTTTGGAACAACTCCCTGCTCGACATTCTCATTTCAGTGGGAATAGTCATTGCAGGTTTTTTTATAGCAAGATTTATCTACTATATTTTCACCCACATTTTCGGGAAACTTGCTGCAAAAACAGAAACAAATCTAGATGATTTGCTTGTCGATAAATTCAAAGCGCCATTTATGTTTGCCGCAATAATCGGTACGATTTGGGGGGCATTGAAACGCCTTGAACTTTCCGAATCTGTTTCAGAGTCATTGTGGAAAATCTACACCGTTCTTATTGTTCTGAATTTTACGTGGGCATTTGCACGCCTTTTCAGCGGAATCATTCAAAATGTACTTAACAAGCATGCCGAAAGAGAAGATAGTAAAATTGACAGCAACAT
>JAEEQV010000263.1:0-3682 GCA_016285445.1 Bacteroidales bacterium | reverse complement strand
GGGGCTTTCTAAAAAAGAGTATAAAACTTTGACAGCATTGGCTGACGAAGGTGTATATAAAGAACTTCAAAATTACATATCGGATAACTACATAGAAGATTTGGCTATGAAATTTTACGATGAAAATACAGATGTTCTATAACGAAAGAACTATATATAAAAAACGGAGCGAAAACCGTCACGGCTCGCTCCGTCCATCTTTTAATTATGGTAAAATGAGTTCTACTTCACAGCCAAACTCACCAAGAAAATTAGAAACCAAAGATATTAAATTTTTGTAAAATCAGTGTTACACAATCCTGTCTGTTTTCAAATTGGACATAAAAACAAAACAATGCTTTGCTTTATGGGAATAGTGATAAAACAAAAAAGGTACTCATCTGCTCGCAGTTTAATTCCACGAAGTCTGAATACCTTATGTCATTGATTGACAATGCAAATGTAGAAAACAATTCCCAAGAAAATTTACAAGGAGTTTTTGAGCCTACACAATTTTTAACATATAGAGAAATACAGGACTTTAAAACTAAAAAACCTGTGATTTTGTCGAAATTGTTATATTTGCATTCAACATCTGAAGATTTTTACAATTATCGAAAGTAAATTCGTTTTAGTTTCAATAAATAGTTAAAAGAATATTTTCACACACATCTTCAGATGTTTTTTAACTAAACAAAAAGCCACCCTCACGAGTGGCTTTTTTTCAATCTAAAAACAACCAACTATTTGCAATATCCGAAATCGTGTCATTGTCGGGTTCTTGTTCTCCATCGTCGCCTGTGCGAAGCAAATTTTTCAAAAAATAGATTTCTGTTGTGCTATTCCTCACAATTCTTTCCCGTGCATCAGCCGTTACAACAATTTTATTGCCCTTCTTGCTAATTGCGAGAACATCATCGACATTGTAACAATCATCAATGTAGTCTTGTACAATGTCGTTAATACATTGCTCTAAAGCGTGAATGTCTTGTATCTTTCCCATCTTAAATACTTTTTTAATTACACATTGATTTCTTCTTTACCCCCAAATCTATTCTTGATTGAGTGTGCCTTGAATTTTTCCACCTCGATAGACACGTCCACATCGTGTTCAAATTCCTGCGAACCTCTGAAATTACCCTCTTTTGTGGTTTGGAACACGTAAACCCACGACTGACCTTTGTCGAGTTTCCGTAAATCTTCGGGTTCGTAGCCAATGGAATTGACGCTATCAATGAAAATCACGTCGTAACTTGTTGTGTCGTTCGGCATTTTGTCTATGACAAACAAGTTGCGATGGGCTATGTTGAAGCGTTTCATTTTCTCCTGCAATGTGTAACTGAACTTTTCTTCGTCGGAAACGTACAACACACGTTTGCCAAGTGTTGCAAGATATTGAGCCAACTGCAAAGCACAGGAACTTTTACCGTTTCCTGCCTTGCCGTAAATCATTATCTTGAACGGTTCCGACGGTGAGCCAATCAGTTGCTTCCACTTACCCGAAAAAGGGAGAATCTTGAAATTTGTCGCTAAAAATTCCACACTACCAAGAGCGTTTCCGCTTGCTACTTTTTTTTTATCCGAAACACCTGCAAGACCCCGAAGCCCTGCCAATGTCTGTTGGCTTAATTCGGGCGTGTCGGTTTCTCCGTCAATGTAGCGTTCCAAACTGCGTTTGATGTCAGCCATTTCGGAATTGAAACGCCCTGTCGTGTCTTTCGACGTTTCCACACGCTTCATCAACGCTTTTGCACGTTCTTTCACGTTCTCCTTGCCTTGAATTGAAAGGTATGCCTTTACTATCCGTGCGTTCGGCATTACTGCAAACTCGCCACAGGTAGCCTTCAATTCGTCAATGTTGACGATGTTGATTTCCGTCGTTCCCGGTGTTGCCAAAAGTTTGATGAGATTGCTTTGAATACGCATAATCGTATCGGCATAGTTTGAGGTTTTGCGAATCTTCTTCTCCACTATTGCCTTTTGCAACGAAGCAAGCAACAGGCGTACACGTTCACGTACTTCCGAAACCCTTTTGCCTTGCAGGTTGCAATAGCGTTTTATGAACGAGATTTCGGGAGAAAGTGTTTCAACGTATTCGCCCTCAAATTCTTTTTTCGCTGCTTTGGATTTCTTATTGAACATAGGTTTTGCTTCCAATTCACGTAGAAGTTCGATTTTCGTTTCGGCAACTGCCGTTTCTTCCACTGTGATTTTCCCGTTTTCGTCGTACGCTTTACCCTTTAACAAACCGCCCTCAAATTTTGTGCAGTGAAAGAACTTGCTTTCGGGTGATTGTGGTGGTGTGGAAAGGATTTCAAACCATTTCTTTACATATCTGCTTTTTGCTTTTGGTGCTTTGGCTTTCTTTGTTTTCTCAATGTCGTTCATCGACACGTTCATAGTTTGCCGTATGCCGTTACTTATTGATTTTGTAATTACGACCTCGCCCTCGTAAAGTCCGTTGAAACTTTCAATAGTCCACTCCTCGCCACGATACATAACCACGTCGCCAACCTTGAAAGTTGTATTTTTACTCGCTTGGGGTTTCGTTTCCTTTGGCTTGTTTGCGTTCAGTTCCTTATTAACTCGGTCGATAAAGCGATTCAACAGGTCTTTCGCTTCATCGTCGAAAAATTCTTTCAAATCCTCCCAATTTTCTGCCGACTCAAGAAATCCGTTGTCGCTTGCCATTTTTACCGTTTCGGGGTTCAATCTGCCTTTGATTTCCGCCCATTTGCTGTTGATGTTGCTAATTGTTATCATAATTCAAAATTTTACTTTTAATTTGACTTTTTATTTTTAATTCATATATTTGCAATGGTTATAGTCCTGAGGGGCTACTACCGTCACCCGATAGATTTATTTATCGGGTTTCTTTTTTTTATACAATCCTCGCTTTTGCCATCTTCATTTTGAGCATAAGTGCTTTTGCACGTTTGCGTTTCATTTCGCCATCATCGTCGGATTTTGGCTTGGTGCTTTGAGTTGGAATGTGCGACTTGTCGAACGGAATTTTCTTCCATTCTCCACTTTGAGCCGACTGCGTGTCCTGTTCGTCTTTGCCAAAGAACCGTTCTGCCTGTTCAGCGTTGAGTTCAACCGAAATTTCAAATCTATCAAGTGCGTCGGTTAGGTCTGTCAATTTCAGTTTGTTTGTATTTAGGTAGAATCCGACTGCCTTAACCGATTTTCCGTTTTTGTAGGAATTTGAAAAACCTCGTTGCCATTGTGTCCAAACAGGGTCGTTGATGATTTGCTTGATTTCTTTTTTGTTGGCTATGGTACGGTCAATGCACAAATACAAATCACCGTCGGAATCTGCCGTGATGAAGAAGCCATACGACAACGAAAGAGGGCTATCGTTTCTTTCATCAGACCATTCCTGAATAACATTGATTGCTTTGGAAGCGGGATATTTTTTGAAAGCAACCACAACACCACCACCGTTTTTGTTTTCGGTGTCCTTTGGCAACAAAACGCCCTTGCGGATAGAGCCGTCTTTCATTGTAAACGAAATCAGTCTCGATTTTTCGGGGGCTTTTCCAAAACCTTTGAGTATGTTGCCTGTGATAATGTCACGGAGTTCACGATTTGCAGACGCTTCTTTGGTAATCTTTTCCCAATCGTCGATAATACGTTTGTCGAGGTCTATGTAACTGCTATTGTTACGCCACAAATCATCGGTGTAGTTTTGTGTTGCCAT
>JAEEQV010000262.1:0-3685 GCA_016285445.1 Bacteroidales bacterium | reverse complement strand
TATAGTATTTAATCCACGTAAGTGGTTATTTACGAGAGAGTTGTGTGTGTGTGTGTGTGTGTGTGTGTGTGTGTGTTACACTATTATTTGAATAATCCAAATAATTGAGTGACAAAATGTTAGAAAAACCAATATTTTTTTCGCTACACCACATGTTGTAAAAATTTCAGTTTGTAAATGTAGGAATTTTAGAATTAAAAATGAAGAATTAAGAGGGGAAATATACTTATACTCTCGTTAAAATCTCTTCCGCCTTTGTTTCCTGCATATAAAAAGATTATTTTGTAAAAACTTGACAATGCTATAAAAGATTTTGTATATTTGCATTGGATTGAGCCCTTCGGGACTCTAACCGCCGCCCGATAATTACTTATCGGGTTTTTTTATTGTAAAGAATTCCTCTCCATATTTTATGTAAACTATATGGTTGTTTTTTGAAGAATTTAATTGTCCGTTAACAGAAGAATAAATAATGCTTCTATCAATAAGCAGAGGAACTTCAACTAATGCATCATTTGCTTGCTTAAAAGCTTCTTTGAGACGACCTTGTATTTTAGCTCTTAATTTATTTTCATTGTCTGTAAAATCGATAGTCGTCATGTTCTTTCCGTCAACGAAACGAGCACGAAAATAGAAATCTGGATTCTTGTCTTTTTTCACTCCCTTTGGTAGATACTCATTTCGTAAATCTGCATTATTTGTCAACGGTTGAATAATCGGCAGAATAAATATCTTTTCTTTGGTTTTCTCGGCAAGAAATGTTGCAAGTCGTATGTTTTCCGCTCTTTCTGTTCCTTGGTGCAGGTCACTTACATATACATATTCCCCTAACTTTTGATACGTTTCAATATGCGGTGGGAAAAGTTCGTTATCTTCTTCTTTTTTCATTTTGGCAATAAACGATTGGTTCTATCTTCTCTTTTTCTATACTCTCGCCAATATTTCCTCCGCCTTTGTTTCCGGCATTTTCAGGATAATTTTGCTATATTCATTAAATCATAATACATTGCTACAGTGTCACCTTTGCTCTTTTCATATCGAATACGTTCCTCATTTCCCATAAATTCAAAACCATTTTTTTGATAAAAAGGAACGGCTGACAAATAAGCATCCACCGTTATAAAACGGCAACCCGTTTTGTTGTTTTCCAACATCCAATGTTTTATGTAATCAATAACCAACGAGCCCCAATGGTCATTGGTATTCTGAAAATCCCTATGTACGGCAAAACGTCCTATTTTTACGGCAGGATAATCTTTTCGGTGCTTTGAATGTGGAAAAATTGATTTGATTTTTCTCCAAAATCCATTGGTGCTTTCTATAGCAGTGATTTTATCGTTCGACAAACTAAAAAACAAAATTGTTTTATCTTGTTTTTCAATAAAATACGTTACGGAAAGTAATTGTTTTTGGTAATCAAACGAATCTATCAACAAAAAAGAATTTAAATCCTCGTCACCACAATCAAACTGGCGGAAAATATGATTTTCCGTCAATCTTGTAAATATGTCAAAATCCATTAGTGTTGAGAACTTAAAAGAGTTTGTAACTTCAAAATGCTTTGTTCTATGCGACTGCGTTCGGCAATACGTGCATTCAAGTCCTTACATTTTTTGGAATTCTCAATAAAAGCGGAAGCATCCTTTCCGTACAATATTGGTGTATTTCTAATAGGTTTAGCCATAACTTGTTATTTTTGTGTTATGCAAATATAGAAAATTTCCTTAGAAAGGAAGATTTAAGAGAGACATTTTTCTATACCCTCGCCAATACCTCCTCCACTTTTGTTTCCTGCATTTTGAGGATAGCAAACCATTTCTTGCCCATATCCTTGAGCGAGGCACCAACGCTGTACAAATCATCATCAAGGATAAGAAATCGGTCATGGGATTTTTTTAATCGTTTTACCACAATTGGCGGGTATTGCGCGTTGTGGCGGTCAATGTCAAGTTGGAGTTGCTCGCCTATGCTATATGTATAAATTGTTGCCGTCACGCCGTCGGCACGTTTGGCAAGCATTTTCAATGTGGTTTCATCTACATAATTGTCAATCAGCACAATACGGCGAGTGGCAGATTTTATGAGTTGGCACACAATCTCGTATGCGTCAAAGATTTGCCCATCGAAGAATATGCCTTCAACTGGCGGTAATGAGGTTTTTACAAAGAAATCAATTTTATCTTGATGGTCTTGAAGCAATTGGTCATAGTGTTGAAAATGATTTTGCATAGATTCTTCTATACGTTCAAATCGTTGATTTATAGCATATCCACGCAATAAGTATTCTTTCAACACTTTGTTTGCCCATTGGCGAAACAAGGTGGCGTTAAGTGAATTAACACGATAGCCAACAGAAAGAATTACATCCAAATTGTAAAACTTTGTCTTATAAAGTTGTTTCCCGTCATTACCCATATATTCCAAAATGGAATATGTGCCATTTTCATCCAATTCTCCTGATTTATAGATATTTGCTATATGTTTCGATATAGCAGGTTGGTTCACACCAAATAAATCTGCGATCTGCTGTTGCGTTAACCAGACCGTCTCGTCATTCATTCTTACTTCCAGACGGATTGTATCGTCAGGATTATACAAAACTATTTCGCCATTATTTGGCGCAAATTGTTGATTGTCAGGGAATCTTTCCATGGTTTCATTTTTATTTTGCGACTATAAAAATACCTTATCCATCTGCAAAGGTGCTTTGGTAAAGGCTTAGACAAAAATAGAATTTTTAATTAAAAATGAAAAATAATAGAGATTAATTATCGTTCATAAATCTTGGCAAATGTTTTTAAATGATTCTAAAAGATATAACTTTGCCCCGATTTACAATGAAACTCATTATCGACATAGGAAATTCGAGAACAAAATTGTTCGTCTTTGACGAAGAAAAAATCGTGTATTCCACGACTATCGACAACTCCCAACTTGGGGAGCTGTCACTCCCCTATGTTCATTGCATAGATACAGGTATTATTTGTAATGTTTCCAACATTGAAAATGCTAACATTATCAATCACTTTCATAGCGTGAGATTCACAATTTTCACTCACGAAACGCCCATTCCAATACAAATATGTTATAAAACGCCACAAACACTCGGATTAGACCGAATTGCGGCGGCTGTTGGCGCAACAAGCATTTCGAGCAACACAAACAAGTTAGTGATAGACCTCGGAACTGCCATTACGATTGATTTCGTAAACAAAGACAACGAATTTGTAGGCGGCAACATCTCACTCGGAATGCACAGTCGTTTTCGGGCATTGCACGAATTTACAGGAAAATTGCCACTGTGTTTGGCACAAGAAACGACGACACTCACCGGTCAAGACACGTTTGAAGCGATTCAAAACGGGGTAATTCTCGGTATTTGTCACGAGCTCGACGGATATATCGACTCGTATTCTTCTCAATATCAAAACCTTACAACATTTTTAACTGGAGGTGACTGTCTTTTCTTTGAAAAACGACTAAAAAATCACATCTTTGCACAGCAAAATTTAGTCGCCTTAGGACTATATACAATATTAAAGTACAATGAAGAATAAAACAGGCCTGCTTATAGGATTTTTATGTGTTTGTAGCACACTGTTCGCCCAAAGGCAAACGGCATCTCCATTGTCACGATACGGATATGGCAATTTCTACTCCTACACCAATGCATACAACCAAGCAC
>JAEEQV010000261.1:0-3698 GCA_016285445.1 Bacteroidales bacterium | reverse complement strand
AAGTCTGCTTACAAACAAAGGCCAACCTTCAACATTCTGGATTTCATCAAGAAACAGATACAAAAAATCGGTTCCATACATTTGATAAAGGCAAGAGAGAAGCACGTTCAAGTCTTCGGTTTGCATACCCGCAAAACGGTCATCGTCAAAATTCACGTATGCATATTGCACCCCATTCTCTTTCAGTACCTTATGACATAGTGTTGACTTGCCGCTACGACGCACACCAATAACAACTTGTGCCAAAGAACTATTGAGCTCAAACAACTGTTCCTCTTTTCTGGTAACCCATTGTAGAGGTTGATAGTCGTCAATCTCCTCCTTTTGTTCGGCAAGTACTTGTAACACAGTCTTTTCGTTTATCATATCTTCGCATTATTTGTAATGCAAATATATACAAACTCCGATAAAATGCAAGTTTTTTACTATTAAATTCCGATAAAATGCAAATTTTTCACCATCAAACTCCGATAAAATGCAAAAATAATGGAACTATAATCCGATAAAATGCAATTTTACTATTGCATTGCTTCTCCATTCTCTCTCGTAATATGTATATTTTCCCACGTAGCCATTTTATTATATTTTCATGGCTTTTTTATTTCCGAGAAGCCACATGCCATCCCATTCTATTGGCTAACGTACTGAATGTCAATCTGTCAATTTTAGGAACCTTTAATTCATAAATATCAGAATCGTTACATTCAGGAGAACTTGATTCGTAAAAATAACCTGCTTCGGGTAACACATCCTCGGTGATTTCATTGGCTGACAGAGATTTTTCAGCCCTCATTGTATCCTCCTTCGCAACAACTAAATAAACGGCATTTTCAACTTCGGGGTGCAGATAGGCCTCACGTAAATCCAGTTTACCTGCCTTAAATTCAGTCAATCGAGAATAGGATATTTGCACTCCAATATATTCAAAACCTTTATTTTCTGACGTTTTTACCAACGTACACAAGTAATGCGTGCCTGTCGCATCATCAGCAGTCAAAATTTGCGGGACATCGTAGTATTCAAGGATTTGTACATTTGAAAGCTCTCTCATAGTTTTACCATTTTTACGATTGATATATCAAATTTTTTTGTTCTCCACCACGTATCATGCGAATTATGAACGCCCGTTTGTTTCACAACACCGTCTTCAGAATTCAACTCCAATGAAATGATGCCACCATATTGTTTGAAAACTGGCAGTTTCAAATTTTTTCTCGCTTTCTTTTCTTCATTAATAATTGAAAGACCTGCGGCAAGCGGTAATTTTTCGCCCCATACCTTTTCTGGATATAAATCAATGTTTGTCATAAAATCTTCTTCGCTGCAAGATTCTGCGTTTTTCGACAATCTAAAGAATTGATGTTGTTCTGGCAACAAAACATCATCGGGCAAATAGTTTGTGTCAATACAAAATGTCCATTCTGGATTGTATTCTCTTATGTATTGTGTAATAGAATAAGGTGTAAGCATAACTTTTTCTTTTTTTCAATACAAACATACATAGTTTTATTGTTTTCGCAAAATAAAAAAGAAAGATTTTTGTCAAACAACTCCCAGTAAAAAACCTTTCCACGAAAGATTTTATGGCAGCCAAGGAAATCCATCGGGTAAAAATCATCTCGTTTTTTTCTCAAATCAGTATTTTTATTATCTTTGTTGTGGTATAAATTTGTCTTTTTCAAAGACACTGTTATTGATAAAGGAACTTATATGAATAATCAAGAAAAAATAGAAAAACTGCTCTCTATTCGTGACGAGGCATTGGCAGGAGGTGGTGAGAAAGCGATAGAGACACAACATAGTAAAGGGAAATACACAGCCCGTGAGCGCATAGAAATGTTGCTCGACGAAGGCAGTTTCGAGGAAATTGATATGTTCGTCACCCACCGTTGTACCGACTTCGGTATGGAGAAAAAAGTGTTTTACGGCGACGGCGTTGCCGTGGGTAGCGGCACAATCGACGGACGGTTGGTATTCATCTATGCGCAAGATTTTACGGTGATTGCGGGAACACTCTCGGAAACCATGTCGCAGAAAATCTGCAAAGTGATGGACATGGCAATGAAATTAGGCGCGCCTATCATCGGTATAAACGACTCTGGCGGAGCACGCATACAAGAAGGTGCATGTGCCTTGGCAGGATTCGGTGAAATTTTTGAAAGAAATATCCTTGCTTCGGGTGTAATTCCACAAATATCATTGATTTACGGATTGTGTGCCGGCGGAGCGGTTTACTCTCCCGCCCTCACCGATTTTATTCTAATGACGGAACAAAACAGTTGTATGTACATCACAGGCCCAAAGGTGGTGAAAACCGTTACGGGCGAAGATGTGACAGACCAACAATTAGGTGGTGCATTGGTTCACTCCACAAAATCGGGCGTGTGCCATTTCACGGCGGCAACCGAGGAAGAAGGCATGCAAATCGTGAGAAAACTGATTTCATATATTCCGCAAAACAACATGGAAGATGCACCAGTTGTTGAGACCAAAGATCCATACAACCGTGTTGACGACATTCTTGACGACCTTGTTCCCGACGATCCAAACAAACCATACGATATGAAAGAAATCATCAACATTTTGGTTGATGACAAAGAATTCTTCGAGATTCAGAAAGATTTTGCAAAAAATATCATCTGCGGTTTTGCCCGATTCAACGGAAAATCAACGGGAATTATCGCTAACCAACCAAATTGTATGGCTGGTGTGCTCGACTGTAACGCATCACGCAAAGCGGCTCGCTTCATTCGTTTCTGCGACGCATTCAATATTCAAATCCTCACATTGGTTGACGTGCCAGGATTCCTCTGCGGAACCGGACAAGAATATGCAGGAATCATAGACCACGGGGCAAAATTGATGTTTGCCTACGGCGAAGCGACTGTACCGAAAGTTACAATCACTATCAGAAAATCCTACGGAGGTTCGCATATCGTAATGAGTTGCAAACAGTTGCGTGGCGATATGAACTACGCATGGCCGAATGCTGAAATCGCCGTAATGGGTGCAGCCGGCGCTATCGGAATCCTGCAAGGAAAAGCAATGAAAGCTATAGAGGACGATGAAGAACGCAAGAAATTCAAAGATGAAAAAATCGCCGAATACGAAGCAAAATTCGCAAGCCCGTATCAAGCAGCAGAACGTGGTTATATCGACGATGTGATTCTTCCTCACGACACCCGTTTCAGAATCATTCGTGCATTTGAGATGCTCAAGACAAAACGATTGACAAATCCAATGAAAAAACACTCTAACATTCCTCTATAATTATGGAAAAGAATGTAAAAAACATATCGATTCGGAACATCAGCGGCAATGCGACAGACGAAGAACTGACTGTTATTATCGCCGCACTGAATCTCTATTATCACGGAGGATACGAAGAAAAGAAACTCACTATCAAAAACGATTCGTCAAACTGGAATTCCAAGATTTTTGGAATGAATCAATTAACGAAATGACATGAAGAAATTTAAATTCAACATAGAGGGAAAAGCGTACGAAGTTACCATAAACAAGGCACAAAACGGTGTGGTTGACATGAATGTGAACGACAAAAATTTTATTGTTGAAATCGAAAAGGAAAAAACTGTCGTGACGCCACCCGCCCCGGCTCCTCGTCCACAACTAATTGAGCCAAAACCAACGGTAACGCACAAAGTTTCTACTGAAAATCAGCCACTTACCATAATGAA
>JAEEQV010000260.1:0-3699 GCA_016285445.1 Bacteroidales bacterium | reverse complement strand
TCAATGAATTCAAATCAACCGACGAACTGCAAGTTGTTTCGAAACGACTTGGCACGGTGCCGGGAACACACATTGTGGAATACGATTCCGCCGATGACACGTTGGAAATCAAACATGCCGCAAAATCTCGCCGCGGCCTTGCCTTCGGTGCTGTTTTGGCTGCCGAATTCATTCAAGGAAAGAAAGGCGTGTTTGGTATGAAGGATTTATTAGACATCTAATAATCAAAAGATTATGAAAAAAATAATAGATTTTCTGTCAAACAAATGGTTCATATTTGGCATTTCTGCCATCTGCTGGATTCTATTTGTGATTTGGCTCGGTAACTTTTGGTGGTTGCTTGGTTTGGGAGTAATTTTCGACTTGTGTATCACTAAAAAAGTACCTTGGGCCTTTTGGAAAATCTATAAGCCGAAAACTGCGTTCGGTAAATGGCTAATGGGCTGGGTTGACGCTATTATTTTTGCCGTGATTGCCGCTTCGTTCATACGAATTTTCTTCTTCGAGGCATACACAATCCCGACATCTTCAATGGAAGGTTCCATGTTGGTAGGCGATTATCTGTTCGTGAGCAAATGCAACTATGGTCCTCGTAAACCGATGACTCCCATTTCGTTCCCGTTCGTTCACCACTCCATGCCGTTCTCAAACGGAATGAAAAAATCGTATTCGGAAGCATGGAAACGCCCTTACGAACGAATGAGCGGTTTCGACTACATTAAAAACGACGACATTGTCGTATTCAATTTTCCCGAAGGCGACACGGTGATACTTACCCGCCAAAGTCAAAGTTATTATCAGATAAAACGTGACTTCCTTGAAGACACCACGCTCTATCCTATCTCGCAACGCGATTATATTCGTCTGAATAAAATCTGTTCGCAAAACAAGACTTTGGAAGAAAGTTTCTTTGAATATTTCAAAGATTCCATCGTGGTACGTCCGCTCGACAAACGCGAGAACTATATTAAACGGTGCGTTGCTGTTGCCGGCGACACGTTGCAGATCGTTGGCGGGAAAGTCATAGTCAACGGAAAACCACAAAAAGACATTCCAAAAATCCAATTCCGTTACGACATTGAAACGTCGGCACCGCTCAAACCTTCAATATTTGAGAAACTTGACATTCGTGAATACGGCTACACGCGCAACGGCTATATTATGTTGCTCAATCAAGAACAAGTCGATGCTTTGGGAAAATACTCTTCGGTGAAGAAAATCACCAAAGGCGAGTTTCCAAGCGGATTCCGTTACAAAGAATGTTTTCCGCAAGATGTGCGCTATAATTGGAACAAAGACTATTTCGGTCCTCTTGTAATTCCACAAGAAGGCGTCACAATTCCTTTGGATATCAAGAATTTACCCCTATACAAACGTATCATTGAATTGTACGAGGCAAACACACTCCGTGTAGAAGGCGACAAAATCTACATAAACGACACGCTTGCAACGACATACACATTCAAACAAAATTATTATTGGATGATGGGCGACAATCGCGACAATTCCCAAGACTCGCGTTTCTGGGGTTTTGTGCCAGAAGATCATATTGTAGGCAAGGCTGTGATTATCTGGTTCTCGTCGGAACAGAACAAATCGTTCCCGTCGAATATCCGTTGGAGTAGAATATTCAACATAATCCACAAGGATTGATGCTGCTTTCCACCGCATATTTTCCACCCGTTCAGTACGTCGCCCTCCTTTGTCAGAAAGGCTCGACGCAGATTGAGATGTGGGAACATTACGTAAAACAATCGTACAGAAACCGAACGACCATACTTTCAGCCAATGGCAAACTTGATCTGATAATGCCGATGGAGAAGGCACAAGGAAGCAAGACGCTCATAAAAGACGTGAAAATTGCGTATCACGACCGATGGAATGCAGAACATTGGAACGCAATCAGTTCCGCATACAACTCCTCCCCTTTTTTTGAGTATTACAAAGAAGATTTGGAACGATTTTTCATGAAAAAATATACGTTCTTGATTGACTACAACCAGGAAATTCTGCAATGCATATTGCAATTACTTCATATACAATGCGATATACAATTCACGCAAGATTTTGTGAAACCCAATGACACGGATGACGATTTTCGCTATACTCTATCCCCAAAAGTAGCATTTACAGCGACATTCCCGTCTTATACACAAGTGTTTGAGAACAAATTTCCGTTCATTCCCAATCTGAGCATATTGGATCTATTGTGCAACGAAGGGCCGGAATCAAAAGAATATTTGAAACGAGTGGTTTTCTAAGCCTCTTTCTTTTCAGCGTCGTTTTTTGCCAAAACCTTTTTTAGCGCCGTGGCCAACTGGTCGGGACACGAGGTTGACTTCATTCCGCAAGGTATGCCTTCCAGACGCTTAATAACCTCCTGCACGGGCAATCCTTCAACCAACTTGCTGATTCCCTTCAGATTACCATTACAGCCACCATAAAACACAACATTCTTCAAAATATTGTTATCTATCTCAAAGTCAATCTGTTGACTACACGTACCAACGGTTTTGTATCTATATTTCATAACGCAATGATTTTATACAAAGATAGAAAATAAATTTTTCTATCAAAACCCAAAGTATATGTAACAAAAAGGGAAACGTCTTTCGACCAAAGGGAGAAATCTTTATGATAATCAGAAAATTACAATCTTCTTATTTAATAATTCTAATCAAATCTATACCGTCTTTGCTGCCGATGACATATCTGACAGGAGCGGCGCCGTCCTGCACCAAATTATCCAAGATTACCGCCTCGTCGTGAACGAATATCCCGCAACAAAACGTGTCCCCTACGCGCAATTGGGAGTTTTCCGACACCAAGATTTTATATTGTAGTCCGCCGAGATACTCAAACACGCAACGGCGATTCGGTTTCCAACCAACCTCTATTTTCTGTGAAACGAGCAAATCCTGCGTACGCACAAACGAAGCAAGTACGATAGCCGACTGTCGTTCTTCGGATACATTCACATTTTTAACAAAATCGTCCCAATTCTTATAATTCAAAAAACGAGATAAAATATCCAACGTGCTTTCACGGGCAACAATGTCCTTTCCCACATATCCCCAAATGCGTTTCAAAGTTGAAGCGCTCACCCCTTCATGAATCCGATCCCAGATCGCCCCCGACAGAAAATCGAAATCAGCAGGGACTTTCATCCTTTTTGCCAATGCAACTTCTATTTTTTCTTTCAGCAATGCTATTTCTGAACACTGTTTCTCCATTGTTCACTCATTTTCTACAAAAGTCAATGTTTTTGCCCTAATTTCCAAAGGTCATTTTAGGTCATTTCATTTTACCGACGAAAAATTAAAAATTAAAACATATTTTTTCTATTATATCAAAATATTTTCCATAGATTCTATAAAAAAAATGACAAAGAAAAAATAATCGTAAGCCATTTCTTTTCATTGAAACAATTATCTTTGTATTCCGATGGAAAACGAAAAAAACTCTGGATATTATGTGCAGGAATCCCCTGAAAACCTTAATCGCATAAGCGAGTACGGAGAGCCCGCCAATAAAGGAATCTATTGCCTCTGCAAAGTAAAACGCTACGGAAAATGGTATTTCCTCAAGGCCCTGCAATCCGAATATCGAAATTTAACGCAATACAACGAGTTCCTCAAAAAAGAGTTTGAACTCGAAGTCAGACTTGACCATCCGAATGTTGTCCGTGCCGTTTCGTGG